>JAFUPS010000165.1 GCA_017481085.1 Clostridia bacterium
CGCACGATGAGGCCTCTGCCACTCGCTCGGGCAATGCTGTCACGCTGACGGTGAGCAAGCACGGCGTGTATACCGTGGTGCTCAACGACGCACAAAGCACGGCAGTGACGCTGTTTGTGCGCGAATACGTGGACGAGGATAAGGCTATCGCCGCCTATCGGCAGAAATACGGCGCCGACCACGTGCAGGTGTTCGAGCCGGGTATCCATGAGATCGATCACGTATCGCTCACCGAGGATAACTCGGTGGTGTATCTCAAGGCCGGTGCGATCCTGCTGCCTAAGCATACCTTCGACATTATGGACGATTCCGCCGCGCAAAACACCGAGGAGCTGAACGCTAAAACGCAAAACGAGCTGGGGCTTAACCGCTATCCGGTGGTCAACGGCTACGCCAGCGATAATCTGATTATCGCCGGTCGCGGTACGGTGGATATGACGCAGATGGATTGGCACGAACGCCGCGGCATTGTGTTTACGCTGTGCAATAACGTCACGATGGACGGTGTGATCATCATCAATCCGTGCGAGTGGTCGTTTATCACCTACCGCTGCCAAAATGTCTCCGTCACCCAAAGTGCGGTGCTCGGATACCGCACCAACAGCGATGCGTTTGCTATTTGCAACTCCATCAACGTGTCGGTTTCCGATTGCTTTGCACGCACCGGTGACGATATGTTTGAGGTCAAAACGCTCGGTGGTGTGGATACCGCCGTCAGCCGCGATATCACCTTCAGCCGTTGCCAGGCATGGGGCAGTAAAGCTCGCTGCTTTGGCGTGATCGGTGAGGTGGAAAAGGACGTTTCTGATATTCTGTTTGAAGATGGTATTGTGATATTCCGCGATGCTACGTGGGATAACAACCGCATCGGTTCGCTGGTGGTTCTGCGCGAAACGGGCAATGGCGCTATCAGCAACGTCACCTTCCGCAACATCAGTATTCACCAGGATTACGGTCGGGCGATCAACTGCGGCGTGTATTCCGGCGACCTATCGGAAAGCCGTATTGATAACATTTTGTTTGAAAACGTGACCTACACCGGCGATATGAATTCGCAATTGCGTCTCAATACCGGCCGCGGCAACCGTATGTCGGTCATTTTGAAAAACGTCATTGCCAACGGTGTAAAGATCACGGCCAAGAATGCCGAGAATTACTTCTATTGTGATAAATCGGGAATGCTGACGGTTCGTTGATCGGACGGAGGGAACTCATGGTCACCAAACAACAGTGGGAGTTGCAGGGGAATACCCTCGTGTGGCAAGTGACGCCGGGCGAGGTGCATAGCGATAACTACGAAATGAGCGGCTTATACGTCGATGCGATCATCGGCTACGGGGTGTCGGAGTGCGGCACGCTGTGGCTGGAGCGCACCGGCTATTTCCCCACGCTCCGCACCATTCCGAACGATACGCACGCTACGCTGGAGGTGTCGGTGCCGTCATCGCAGGTGCCGGTGCTGTTGCTCGACGGGCGGCCGGCCACCGAATATCCGCAAGAGTTTCGGTTGGACGGCACGCTGACGGTAAGCAGCCGCACCAATACCGGTGCGACGGTTACCCGGCAGTTTTTTCCGGCCTCCGAGAGCTTATGCGTTATCGAGATCGTGACGGTTACGGCGCAGAAACCGGTGACCGTTTCGGTCGACTGCCCGGTGGAAACGGTGCTTGGGCATACTACCGGCACCAAAGGCGTTTACGTTTCTCGCGTGTGCCATACCGCTGTGGAAACACCGCTGGCGGCAGGGGAGAGCTATACCTTTGCGACGTACGTGACAGCGACGGTTGAGGGCGACGTGGTGCCGATGCCGGATGCGGCGGTCGAGCTGACAAAGCGGTATGACCGCGTGGCGGAGCTTTGCGACCGCTCGCTGCGGCTGGATACCGGTTTGCCGGAGCTGGACGGCATGATGCGCTTTGCGCGGTTGCGTGCCGGCGAAAGCATTTTCCAAACGCTGGGCGGCAAGTTCCACAGCCCCGGTGGGCGGCGGTATTATGCCGCTATTTGGTGCAACGACCAGGTAGAGTATGCCGGCCCGTATTTTGCTATGACCGGTGACCGTACGGCCATTGAGGCATCGCTCAACGCCTACCGCGCGTACGTGCCGTTTATGACAGACGAATATAAACCCATTCCGTCCTCGGTCATTGCGGAGGGCTTGGATATCTGGGCAGGTGCCGGGGACCGTGGCGATGCCGCCATGTATTTGTACGGTGCCTCGTTGTTCTGCTTGTATTTGGGTGATGAGCAGGTGGCCCGCGAGCTGTATGCTCCCATCCAATGGTGTGCGGAATATTGCGAGCGCAAGCGCTCGCCGGAGGGCGTGATCTGCTCTGACAGCGACGAGCTGGAAGGGCGTTTCCCCACCGACGGCTACGCCAATCTTTCCACCTCCTGCCTGTGCTACGGCGGCTTGATCGCGGCGGCCAAGCTGGCCGATTCGCTGGGCGATCCGGCGACCGCTGCCCTCTACCGTCAGCGTGCGGCGGTGCTATGCGAAGCGATCGACCGCTATTTCGGTGCGGAGCTGCACGGCTTTGAAGCCTACCGCTATTCCAAGGGGCACGACACGCTGCGCGCGTGGATCTGCCTGCCGCTGTGTATGGGCATTACCGAACGCGAGGAAGGTACGCTGGCAGCCATGCTGTCGCCGTATTTGTGGACGGAGGAGGGCATGCTCACCTGTGAGCTGTCGCCCGAAAACACCAACGATACCATTTGGGATCGCTCAACGCTGTACGGCATGCGCTGTGCGTTTTTTGCCGGTCATGGCGATTTGATGCTGCCGCATTTGCGGCGGTATTGCCGCAAGCGCCTGCTGTGCGACCGTGTGCCGTATGCGGTAGAAGCGTATCCGGAGGGCGATAAACGCCAACTTTCCGGCGAAAGTGCGCTGTTTGGGCGCATTGCGGCGGAGGGCCTGCTGGCCGTTCAGCCGGAGGGCTTGGGCACGTTCTCGTTCGTGCCGTCGCTGCCGACCGATATGCCGCATTTGCGACTATCGGGGGTACATATTGGGAAACATTGTTACGATATCGCCGTTGAGCGAAACGGGTGGTCGGTGCAACGCGACGGCGTTGTGATCGCCACCGGCGCTACCGACGGTCAACGCGTGATAATTGCATAAAAAATGCCCGACAGTTGTCGGGCATTTTTTCTTAAGAAACTCAATAGCAAGAACATGGTTATATAGATGTATCCAGTAGTTCCTCAAAGGATGTCTGAAATACTTTTGTAAAGGCGATTATTTCTATATCTGTTACAAATCGCTTGCCGCACTCAATGCGTTGGATAGCATTTTTATCAATATCAATACCGACCAATTGCATTCTGCTTGCGAGTTCTCTTTGAGAGATTTGTAATGCTGTGCGGAGCTTGGCAATATTTTTTCCACAAATGTTGTTTAATCCATCGCTCGTTTTATTTATAAACATAAATATCCCCTCCTGACATTTAGTGCTTGTCAACAAAGGAATTATATGTTATAATCGAATTAAAAATGACATTCAGTAAATGTCAAAAGGAGGAAGGCAAAGATGGAAGAGAAAAGCTTGAAAAAATATCATCAGTTGGCAGGGTTGTGTCAGGAATTAGAAGCGAAAAGCAAAAAACATGTGCGGCTGTTTACGGTTAGCCTGATCGTCACGTTTATCCTGTCAATTTGGGTATATTCTAAAGGCTACTACCGGCAGGATGAGTGGAAGGCATTACTTATTATCGTAGCCATAGCAGTGATAATATCGCTGGTTACAAACTGTATGATGGCTGCCACCTATTCAAAAGTTTCGCTGAATTTAACAAAGAATATATTGGAGATCAAGTCCACGTATATAAGCGGCGTTTACACCGTAAATCCTAAAGTTCCTAATAATGAGCAGTATTTTAAAATTCCCTACGACCAAATCGAGAGAATAGAGATAACAGGAACGGATATCAAAACAGAACAGTTCCACAATTTTACTATCTATCATACTGGCGGCATTATTAAGCTGGCTTTGGCCGCACCCGATGATGCCAAAAGAACGATTTACGAAATAGCAGAGCAAGAGAAGAACGTATAATCAATCACCCAGCAACGCCGTTGCTGGGTGATTTTTCTGTAGCAATTTAAACAAAGATATGGTATAATCAATTATTATCTCCCTCGCCTCTCTCTGATGAGGGAGCCGAGGGTTAAATCATGAATATTAAGGGGTTAATTTATGATTAAAGTACTGTTTATTTGCCACGGCAATATTTGCCGGTCGCCGATGGCGGAGCGCGTGTTTGCTTATCTGGTGCGCCGTGCCGGGCGCGAGCATGCGTTCGAGATCGCGTCGGCTGCCACCAGCCGTGAGGAGCTTGGCAACCCCATTTATCCGCCGGTGGCACGGTTGCTGCGCGCACACGGCATCGACGCCGAGGGGCACGCTGCGCGGCAGGTGACCGCCGCCGACTATGCCTACTACGATCATCTGGTATTGATGGATGAGAACAACCGGCGTAACCTGCTGCGGTTGCTGGGCGGCGATCCGGACGGCAAGGTGAGCAAGCTGCTGTCGTGGGCCGGTCGCAACGGTGACGTGGCTGACCCGTGGTACACCCGTGACTTCGAGGCCACCTACCGTGACGTATTACACGGCTGCACCGCTATGCTGGAACAGTTATAATCATGTATGGAATGTAGGTGATGATTGTGCGAGAACGGTTGGCAAAGCGGTTGCGGCAATGTCGCAAAGAACGTGGTTTAACGCAGGGACAGGTGGCTATTTATTGCGACATAACGGAAAAGGCGTATCAAAATTATGAGCTGATGACGCGTGAGCCGAAGCTGGAAATATTGATTCGCATCGCTGATTTTTATGGCGTCACGTTGGATTATCTGGTAGGGCGCAC
>JAFUPS010000166.1 GCA_017481085.1 Clostridia bacterium
ACTCGGTGCCAAGGCCCAGATAACGGGAGATGTTCGGCACCAGACGGTGGTGCAGATAATCCTTATCCGTTTCCCAACACATATACGAGGAGGTGCCGCTATGCTTGTTGGTGGCGCTGACCTCGGTGATGTTGGCCATGAGGATATGCGACATGGCATCCACCAAGCCGTCGCAGTTCTTATCGCACAGGCAGTAGACGATGTCTTTATCCTCCTGCGTGCGGCATCGCTTGATGATGAGGTTTAACCCGATCTGGGCGGTGGTGATGAGCTTGGACGGCTCCAGAATCACCACGAACCCGACTTGCTCGAAGAATTCGGCGTTGGTCTGGTGAATCTCCGTATCCAGCACGCTGGAGCGTGTGACGATACCAATATCCGGGTTTTTGGCGGTTTTATCCAGCACCTGCACATCCCACATAAACGGAATGTTGGTGATGGCACCGATGCCCTGCTCGATCCAGTCCTTCACGTCGTCCTCGATCGCATGGCGTCCCAGCACGACCATGACCTTGCGGTGGCTGAGCAGCGTGCGGTTCATGGGGTAGAAGGCGTAGGGGATGAGGTCTTTGTAGAACGGATTGTTGAACAGAATGTTTTTGCCGCGCAGCATATCCAACGCCGAATACAGGTAGTTGTGATCGATGCGGTGGCCGGTTTTGTTCAACGCCTTCATGTAGGCGGCAAAGCTGGTGATCTTCGGATCTTCGTCCTTTTCCAGCTCGCGCAGGATATCGTCGGTGGTGGTGTGATAGGCCAACGAGCTGTTGAGGCTGGTATTCTCTGCCAACAGCTTATCCTTAAACAGATTGCGCAGGAATTTACGCAACAGCGAGTAGTTGACCACGCGGTAAGCGTTGTCGTCCTCACCGGTGATGGTGCCCTGCTCCTTGAGGGTGAGACCGTCCAGATAGAAGAACATCTCGCCCATGATGAGCACGCCGAATACCGGGAAAAACACCGTTTTCAGCGTTTCCTTCAGGAACAGCTCTGAGCTGACTATCATCAACACGCTGGAGATGACCACCGCGCTGTAGTAAAACACCTTCAGCAACGTGCGGACCTGCGCATAGCTGTCTTTCAGACACCAGAAATTCCGTTCGAAGAAGTAGCGGTAGAACAGCGGTGCGATCTTCATGTGTGCCTTACCGTCAAACTTCACGGCTTTGTTGACGATGCCCAGAATGATCTTCTTGAGCAGCAGGTAGGCGACGATGATCACGGTGTTGGCCACGAAGAAGATCCAGAAGACCAAATTCAGGCCTTGCAGGAAATTCGCGATCCAATTGCTGACGTTGAGCAGCACGTCGCCCACTGAGGTCGGCATCCACGAATAGTTTGCCAGCGAGGCGATCCACGCGGGGATGGCGTTTATCAGCTTGAGCAACCAATCGCACAGCCAATCCATGAGCAGCATGGCGGCAATGACGTACACCACCGCGAAGATCGGCATGACAAACTGCCGGCTGCGCTCAGGCTTGTCGAGGTTGGTCTTGTTGTTGATCAGACAGAAGAAAACGAAGGGGAGAACGGCTACGAGCATTTTGATGATGCTCAAGATCGTATCAATCATAAAGCTCCTCCCTCGTTATCGTCACACGGCGCAGGTAGTTGACCGGTACGCGGGCCGTGCAGCCCATGCGGTCAAACTCAACGGTGCTGTCGGTATCCTCGTAGGGGATATCGTAGTCGTAATCGACCGGCTGTGTGAAGTCGTACTCATAGGGGCGAATATCGCCCACGGGCACCGACGCCAGATCGATGCGCGCCGCGAACATTTCCTTTACGCTGTCGATCCGCTGCTGAACGTCGTGCAGATGCTTTTTATAGATGTTCTCGGTCATGTCGCCTTTGCGGGCGAGGAAATTGAACACCGAGAAATTCCGCATCATGTTGCAGGCATGCCCCAGATATGCCGAAAAGGCCTTGAGGCTGTTTTCGATCTCGGTGAGGATTTCGTGCATGACGGCGTTAAAGCCGCGAACTGCCTTGAGCAGCTTGTGACGCAGCACAAACAGCACGATCAAGCCGATGAGCGCCAGTAGGCCGACGGCGATGCCGGTCACCCAGACCGAAGCGGAGATCGCCTTCGGGGTGCCGCTGTTGCCCAGCAACAACGGAATAAATCCGAAGAGGAACGCTCCCAGCGAAATCAGTCCGGTGCAGATGGCGCGCTTTTTGGTCATGCGCTTTTCAATTTGACCGCGGACCTGCTGATCGGCCTTGTCGATGCGATCGGTGAACTGCTTGGTCTGATATAGTTGGGTGGTGGTGGTTTCGATCATCTTGCGCTCTTCCTCGAGCAAGCGGTAATCGATATCCTCCAGCCGATCCTCGTTAAGCATACGAATACGGTCGTCCTCAATGACCGATTTTTCTTTGAAATCGTGGCGCACGGCGTGCTTCAGCGCACGGCGAGGCTCACGCAGATACCGGATGAATTTCCGGGTGATCTCGGTCACCTGCGAGTACCAATGGTCGTATTCGTCGTGAGGGCAATCTTTGGCCAGACCGATCTCCGGTCGGGCGTACAACTCCTCCGTCTTGCAGCCGGAGCGGATGATCACGGGGATCTCCGTATCGCTTTCAAACAGAGCGATGGCTTCTTCTGCCGTAAGCTCCTCTGTGGGATCGGTTACCATGCGGCGGCGAGCCAACCGGCTCTTCAGCACCGCTTTGGTCACTTCCAGCTTGTGCAGATACTTGACGAAAAAGGCTTTGGCCTTGCTTTGATCCATATCCACCGCGCCGCTGTATACCCGTCCGGCCTGCATAGCGCCGTACGGCAGCTCGGTGATGGCCAGCAGATAAACAAACGACACGAATTCCAGATAGGATTCCGGATTGCGGATGTTGTTTTCGTAATGCACGTCGCTCAGAATAAAGCGTAGCTTTTCCGAAAACAGGTTGTCATCGCAGAAATTCTGGTATTCCAGATCCTCGTGCGGTTTGCCGACGGCGCGGAAGATATCGTCTGCACGGCGGCTGTGGCGCTCGGACACGACCAGCACGGCACTCGGTTTTTTGGCCAGCAGCGAACCGGATTGGAAATGGGCAGAGAGGATGGCGTACTTCGTTTTGAACAGACGCATCTGCTCCAGCTCCGAGGGGAACACGCCGCAGGCATACAGCTTATCGTAATACGCGCTGTCTACCGTCGGTTCGCCTTCCAGTAGCTCGGACGGCCAATTGGCCGGTTGCTCGGGCGCATCCTGCATCGGTGAGCCGAGCAGCCAGATCGCCAGCCGTGTCAGCGGGTTTTCGACCGCTTGAATATAGTTTTCGCGCTTTTGCTCCCGGAACGCCCGAATGCTTTCGGCACTGCTTTCAATCAGCTCTGCCAACTGCTCGTTGAGCTCTTGGCGGCCGTCTTTATCGGTTTCGTCCAGCAGCGCGCGCTCGTCGAGCAGCCGGAAGATATCTTGTTCGCCGAAATTCTGCAGGACCGGCACCGCACCCACAGCATCAAACGGATTGCGTTTGTCGATGCAGGAAAATCCGTGCGTTTCGCTGTCCTGCACGATAACAGCACGCCATTCCGATTTACCGGCGGTCAGTTCTGCGATTTTAGACACGGCGCTTTCAAAGGTGATCGCCGTGGGATCCCATGCGCACAGAGCGCAATCGGGGGCTTTGAGCAGCATATCCAGTACGTGTGAATAATACTGCTTCATGGTTTTCATCCATGCGTTGCCGCAAATAACTACCGTAAACAAACTGTTATCACCTCCAAGCCTCCCACCGGTCCTCGATGGGAGGCGTTGTTGCCGGTGTTACTTACACGAACAGCGCATCGCGCTTGGTCTGGTCAACCAGCGCAAAGTCCGCATTGCGGGAAACGTCCAGATCGTCGATCTTTTCCAGAACCTTCTTGCGGATGACCTTGATGGCCGGATTGTCTTTGTATTCGATCTCGTCGTGGCCGCCGAACACTTCCTTGCAGGCATGATAGTTCGCATGCAGAAGGTTGTAGTGCTCGCGGATGCTCTTGGCAACCAACGGGCTGATATCGTCTTTGTCCGCAAAGGTGGAGATTTCGGTTTCCAGGATCTCAAAGATCGCGTCAACCATGATCTCCAGCTCGGTAGCGTCCTTCTTGGGCAGCGAGTTCCAATACAGCAGCGGGATCTCAAACAGCGACACCTGCTGACCGTCCAGCTGCTCCTTGGCCAGAGCACGGCGCTTGGCGTCGTCGATGAGCAGCATACGGTCGAGGTCCGGCAAATACTGCGCAAAGGTGGTATCCTCATACAGTGTGCTGCACTCAAACTCGCGCTGACGCTTGTTGTCTGCCACGCTGTGGATGGAATGCACCGCGTAACGGTCGAAATACAGCGAATCCAGCACCTCGAACAGACGATCGCACTTGGTGTGGTTGGAAACGATAAACGACTTAGTGCCGTTGCGGCCGTCGATGTATTCGTATACCAGCTTATCCGGATCGTACTTGGAAACGCTGCGCTTTTCGATGAGCTGCAGGATGAAGCCGTAGATCATCGCCTTGTGGATGCGCTTCATCAGCACGCGCTGATATTCGATCGGATCCAGCTCCGGCAGCACGGTGATGGAGTTCCAGCGCTTGTCGATATGCGGCGTGATGACCGGGTTGAGGCGGTTATCCGGGCCGATCTTGGTCATGTACTCCTGATAGGCGGTGAAGTAAGCACCGACCATGCCCGACGAGCTCTGTTCGCCGGCGTCGACGCAACTGCTCAGCTTGGCCGGATCTGCCTGCGGCGAGCACAGCTTCTGCAGTTGGATCGGCATCAGGTTGTAGATGGAGCGGAAGAAACGCAGCTCATATTTGGAGACGGTGTCCGATGCATTTTTGCTATCGAAGTACTTGGCGGGCATCTTCATGCCTTCACGCTCTTCAAGGTAGATGTTGTAGGACATCGCATCCACCGGGCGGCTTTCCTCGAAGTCTTTGCGGATGATGCTCGGGCTGGCAAGCAGCTTACCTTTTTCGATGATGCGGAAGAGGTGGGCGTTCTTTTCTTCCAGCTTAGCACCTTTTGCGCGGAGCTTTTCTTTCTTCGTCTCATTCGGCGTATCGTTGGCTTCGCACAGGCAGATGATCTTGTGCTCCAGGCCGCAGGCACGGAGAATGTCGAGGTCGATCTCCTCCTTGCAGGACTCGGCAACAAGCGTCTTATAGTGCTCAACGATGACATCGTCAAACACGTCTTCCACCACTTCGTCGGTGAAGGCGATGCGATCTTTGACCTGCGCATTGCGCTTGATGGAGTTATAGATAGCCGCATACAGGCTGGCCTCGTGCTGGCCGCCGCCGGACGGCATGTTCTGTTCGGCCACCAGCATCTTCAGGTGCTCCGGCTTGTTGAACAGATGGTATTCGCAGTCGCCGTTTTTGAAGGCGACCTGCGCCAGCAGCGTCTGCTTGCGCTTCTCCAGACCGCCGACCTTGCCTTCGAACATCTTGTAGAATTCCTGGAACTGCTCGATCCACTTGCGCAGATACTTTTTGGCCTCGTCGCAGACGTAGTAGCGCACGAAGGCTTCGTAGGCGTTGTTGACCGTTTCGGCATAAGCGGTCAGCTGGTTGTTGCAGGAACGCTTTTCCTTGTCGGATGCCATGGAGGACTCGTCGCAGGAGTTGCACATATCGCGCAGCGAGTTTTCGGCACCGTTGCCGGTAACGCTGTATTTCTTGGTGTTGCGCTCACCGCTCTTGCCCGGCTTCATCGGGCCGTTGAGCAGCACGTCAACGTCTTTCAGATAGCTTTCGAATTCCGGCTTGGTCTTGGATTCGGCGATAAGCTGGGTTTCCAGCTTATACATCATGTAACGCATGGCGTTGGGATGCAGCGCCTTGCCGTTGAGCGAGCAGAACGCTTCCATGGAATACGGCTCGGCATTGGGCTGCATCGGGTTGCTGTTGTTGAACACGCGGTTGATAAACGCGCGCACTACCGTTTCGATGCGGTCCGGATTGATGAAATCGGCAAAGGTGGAAATGTAGGAATAGCGGTTGAGGAAATCGCCCACCGGTGCCGGGCTGGTCTTGTTGGCCAGGAAGGACTCGCGCACTTCCTTGTCCGCCGGTGCGGATTCGCACAGCTCAAAGCCGCGCTTTACCAGCTGCTGGATGTAATATTCCACCGCGGCGATGGTATCCTTCTTCTGATCGAAATCGTCGTCGCCGTCCTCCGATTCCTCGGCCAGACGGTTGAGGGCTTCCTGATACTTTTCGTTGGTCGGGTTGATGTATTTATCCATCAACTGCTTGGTGAACGGCTCGGAGCCGGTCTCCACGTCACGCACGTACACTTCGGCCTGATTCGGTTCCTCGGAAGCTGCCGCAAACGGATCCTTGCGGAATGCTTTTTCGCGCTCGTAGAAATCCTTATCGTATACCAGCCAGCTGTTGGCGACCATCGCCTTGCGCTGCTCCTCGGTAGCGTTTTCGCTGGAGATACCCACCAACTGCTTTTCAATCCAGTCGTAGGCAATATAATCACGGATCTGTTCGTACGGATAACGCACCACGGCTGCGCCGGCGCCGCCAAAGCGGTTGCGGCTCAGCTTCTGGTCGTCCAGGAACTCCTTGTGGATGTTGTCTTCCTTGCTGGCGGCGCTGTTGCTCATCGGGCCGATGCACTGCTCGTAGATGCTGTGTGCGGCATACGAACGGTACTGATCCAGCGATGCCATGTTACTGACGTTTTCGTCCGTGCGGTCGAACAGGAAGCAGAAATCAAACGGCGAGCAGGTCAGCTTTTCAATGCCGCCCACGGCGTTCGGAACCTCCACGTTGAGGTCGAGATAGCGACGCAGCTCCGGCACGGCCTCAAAGAACGGACGCATCATGAACGCGTTGATCTCTTTGATGGTGGCGTAGCCGTTGCGCTGCAGGCTGAGCTTTTCGGTGGTGGCCGGATTGACCGTATCCATCACGCCCGGCATCAGCATGAAGCCGCGGATGATAGCGGAGGAATCCGGATAGTTTTCGGTGATGTAGTTGCGGATGAGCATGGCGACGATCATCGCAATACCCGAACCGGTACCGCCGGCGACGGTGGAGGCAATGATGATCTTGACGGTCTGGCGCTTGTCGCTGCCGTCTTTGTCATACAGATCGTCGATAGCGCGGTACAGCGGCTTGATGCGACCGGTCTTGATGGTGGCGTTCAGCGCCAGGCGGGAGATCGCACGCACCTGACCGGCACCTTCCGATACGGTTTTGCCGTTGATGATCATGTTGTTGGGGAACCATTCCTCACGGGCGTCGTCATCCTGGATGAGATAATCGCGGATGGTGCGCGGTGAGGAGGTCTGGATGGCGGTGATGTTGATATCGCCGTCCGCCTTGGAAAGGTCGTTGACGTCGGTATCCAGAATGACGAAGCGAGCTTTGCTCAGATCGTCGTTTTTGGCCAGCTCCGACACCTCGCGGATGATCTTGGAGCCGATACCGCCGACACCCACAAACAGGGTGGCAGCCACTTTGTTGCCTTTGATCTTTTCGGTACTCATGGAAATTCTCCTTTGCAGAATAATATATTTGAAAACTGTTTTTGTAGCGCTGAATTATTGCGGCTTGCGGTTGATACCGATCGTGCCGTGCATGTTGCGGACGTCGCCGTTGGGGTGAACCTCTCGCCACGAGATCGTGCTGCCATCGGAAATGTCAATCGGATCTTCGGGGTTGCAGGCTACGTTGTCGATCTTCAGTCGCTGCACGTTTTCCATGCGGATATCCGAGAGGCGGCAGCTCATCGACCGGCTGCGGAAGATGTTCTTGATCCAGGAGTTGCCAAACCACCAGGTAAGCGGAACCGAGGTTTTGGCAGAGAATGCGGTTTGTCCGTTGCGGAGGAACCGCATGGGGGACAGCTTGCGGCGCGGCTTGATGGCTCTTCTTTTGCCCGGGCCGAAGTCCAGATAGACGATCCTCGGTTTGACCGGAATGCCGCACAGAATAACGATGATCGCGATGGCGATCACAATGAGGATCCACCACAGCCAGATCGGCTCGGCGCGGACGGCGAATTCGGCGGTTGCCGTGCCGCTGGCCGGCTCGAAGAACTCAACCGGTGTCACACCGTTCACGGTCAGCTTGTAGTCACCGGTTTCCGGCTCGACGTATTGTCCGTTGGCGTCCTGCCCAATATATATGTTGACCGCCGACTGTCCTTTCAGGATTTCGGTGCGGTAGGGGATCGGATTGTCCGGCTGAATGGTCAGTACCGTGACCGCCATTTGCAGATCGGACAGCGGTTGACCGTCCAGCTTCAGGTCCAGTCGGATGGGCTTCCATTCGTCGTGCTCATACAACGTGTACCAGGCGTTGGGCTGATCCACCGTGGCGGTGATGCTCAGCTCCATTTTATCCGGTTCGATGTTCAGCGAGACGGGGAAGATGGTGTTATCGTCCGAGTTGGAAATGGTGTAGTCCTGCAGGTAGGTGCCAACGACGTCTACCTTGACGTTGTCGCCCTCCTCCAGCGTTACCTTGCCGCCGTTTTGGACGGTGATCGGCGGTTTGCCGTCGTAGGTGAAGGTGGTGTTGACGTTGACGTTGCCGCCCATTAGCTCGGAGTTGGTGATATCCTCACCGGTGACGGCATCGGTCAGCTGGACATTGTAGGTATATTCGCCGGCGGTGATGGTGCCGTCGGTAAAATCCTCCTCTTCGCCGTCGCTGTTGACCAGCGAAACCTTCATGTCCACGTCCGGCTCATAGAAGATCTGGATCTTATCGGCGTTGCTGTATTCCAGCGTGTAATCACCGGCGGGACACGCCCCGAAGGTGACGACCTGACCGGCCAGGCTGGTGTCCAGCGTGCTCAGCTTTTCGGGATACTTGGCGCTGCTGCGTTGGCCGCTGTTCATGGTGACCGGGATGGTCGCGCCGTTAGCGTCCTTCAGCGCGGTGACCGTGGCGTTTTTGCCCTGTGCAAACACGATCAGCTTTCGCATGGAGATATCCAGCTTCAGCGCGTTGCCGTTCAACCGGTTTTTCAGTTCGTCGCGCTGGAAGATCTTGTTGCAGATGCCGATCAGCTCGGTTTGCAGCTCGTTGGCGGTCTTGACGCTGGAGGCGTACAGATGATCCGCTTCGTCGGCACGGATGCCGTAGCCGCTACCGATGGCCAAATACTGCACCTTGATGGAGTTGCCCGACATTTTCTTCAGCTCGCTACGGGTCTTATCCAGCGACATACTGTTGAAAGCGCCGTCGGTCAGCACGATCAGCCATTTTTGGCTTGCCGAGGAGGACTTCAGATAATTATACGCTTTGGTTACCGGCGTAAACGGCGTGCCACTCGGATACGGCGTGTACATGTTGGCGAGCTTGTCGATATCGGCGGTGCTTTGCACCGAGATCGCCGAGGTACTCTCCTGGCTGCGGGAGGCCGAGGGGGTCGATCCGTCGGTCGTTACCTCCCACATGGGGAAGACCGTCAGCTTATCGCCGTTGCCGTAGTCCAGCATGGAGGCGAAGATCTCCATAGCGTATTTGGCGTGACACCAGGCCGAATTGTCGTACATCGAGCCGGAGTTGTCGTACGCCACGGCGATGTCGTAGGTCTTGGCCGTTTTGGTGACCGTTGCCGCCGTCGCCTGCACCGGAATTCCGGCCAGCAACAGACAGACCACCAGGCCGAGCGCCAGGAATCGCCAGCTGCGCTTGTTAATGGGCATGTATGTTCCTCCTCTGATGAAGATGCGCGGGTTGCTGTGCGCAAAACCGCAAAATCCCCTTAATTATATATATTTCATTATA
>JAFUPS010000167.1 GCA_017481085.1 Clostridia bacterium
CCTCATCGGTCAGACCGTAGACGAACACCTCGCGTTCTTTTTCCATCACGTCGTGCTTTTTCTTGGACATAGCACGGCGCACGATATCGGCGCGACCAAGCGAATACCCGGCCAGCGAACGGAAAATTTGCATGACCTGCTCCTGGTAGACCGCCACGCCGCAGGTGACGCCGAGGATCGGCTTGAGCAGCGGATGCAGGAATTTCATCTGCTCCGGGTGCTGGCGGTTGCGTATATAGGTGGGAATCGACTCCATCGGACCGGGACGGTACAGCGAAATAGCCGCAATCAGATCTTCCAGATTGCGCGGTTTCATCTGCGACAGCAGACGACGCATACCGGCCGATTCCAATTGGAACACGCCCTCGCAGTTGCCGGCGGTCAGCATAGCATACACCGCCGGATCGTCATACGGCACCGTCTGAATATCAAAATCCGGGTGATGCAAGCGGATGAGGCGCTCGGCCTCCTCGATGATGGAGAGGTTGGAGAGGCCCAGAAAATCCATCTTGAGCAACCCCAATTTCTCCAGTGTATTCATGGTATATTGCGTGGCAACCAAGTCGCCGTTGACACACAGCGGCACGTAGGTATCCACCGGCTGTGCGGTGATGACCACACCGGCGGCATGAGTGGACGCATGACGCGGCATACCCTCTACGCGGCGGGCCATATCCATTAACGTACGGACCTCCGGCTCGGTATCGACCAGCTCGCGTAGCTGCTTAGAACCGGCCAGCGCCTTATCAATGGTCATTTTCAGCTCGTTCGGAATGAGCTTGGCAACCTTATCGGTCACGGCGTACGGAATGCCCATCGCACGGCCGACGTCGCGCACCGCAGCACGGGCTTTCAGCGTACCGAAGGTGACGATCTGTGCCACGTGGTCACTGCCGTATTTACGGATGACGTAGTCCACCACCTGCTGGCGCTTGGTATCGCTGAAGTCGACGTCGAAATCGGGCATACTGACGCGCTCCGGATTTAAGAAGCGCTCAAACAGCAAGTCGTATTTCAACGGATCAACGTCGGTGATACCCACACAGTAGGCACACAGACTGCCGGCACCCGAGCCACGCCCCGGACCGACCGGGATATCGTGGGTCTTGGCGTATTGCACGTAGTCGTGCACGATGAGATAGTAGTTGACATATCCCATCTGCTCAACGGTATTCATCTCGTATTCCAGCCGTGCTTCCAGCTCGGGCGTGACAGCGCCGTAGCGACGCACCAAGCCCTCGCGACACAGTCGGCGGAAATACACGCTCGACGGCTCACCCGTCGGCGGCGTAAACAACGGCAACTTGGTGTGCCCAAAATCAAAATCAAAGCGGCAACGCGCGGCGATCTTGGCAGTATTCTCGCATGCCTCCGGCACCTGCGGGAACAGCGCGCGCATCTCCTCCTCGGATTTCAAATAGAATTCCTCGGTGGGAAACGCCATGGTGGTGGGATTTTCCAGCGTGGTGTTGGTGCCGATGCACAGCAACACCTTTTGCATATCCGCATCGCCGCGTGTGACGTAGTGTGCGTCGTTGGTGGCAACCAACGGCAGACCCATTTCGCTTGCCAGGCGCAACAGCGACGGCAGAATGCGGCGTTGCTCCTCCAGCCCGTGATCCTGCAGCTCAATGTAGAAGTTATCCTTACCGAACAGATCGGCATACCATTTAGCGGAAGCCTTGGCGGCCTCGTAATCGCCGCGCAGCAACGCCTGCGGAATGTCACCCGCCAAGCAAGCAGACAGCGCGATCAAGCCCTCGTGATGCTGTGCAAGCAACTCGCGGTCAACGCGCGGCTTGCCGTAAAACCCTTCCGTCCAGCCGGCAGAGACCAGCGAGATCAGGTTGCTGTAGCCGATTTCGTTTTCGCACAGCAGCACCAGATGGGTATAGTTACTGTCCAGCCCATGGACCTTATCAAACCGCGAGCGCGGTGCGACGTAGACCTCGCAACCGATAATGGGATGAATGCCCTGTTTTTTGGCGGTCTCGTAAAATTCCACCGCGCCGTACATCACGCCGTGATCGGTGATAGCGAGAGCTGTCTGCCCCAACTCCTTGGCGCGTGCAATCATCTCCCCGATGCGGCAAGCGCCATCGAGAAGGCTGTATTCGCTATGCACGTGAAGGTGGGTAAAGCTCATGCTCGTATCTCCTTACTTTGCTTGAATGGACAGCAGGTATTCGCTGGCATTCATGCCGGTGACCTGCTTGAAATGACGGGAGAAATAATGCACCGACGTATAGCCGAGGCGGTCGGCTATCTGCGTGATATTGCGCGAGCCCTCGCGCATCATGCGCTTGGCCTCGTCGATCTTCAAAAGGCGGTAGTATTCCATCACGCCGAGACCGGTGGCGGCCTTAAACATCGTTTTAAGGGTGGTGGAGCTTTGCGCGGAGAAATGACACACCTGCGTAAACGTCAGGCCGTTACCGATATTTGCGCGCATATAATCGATAATGCGCTGCACGATCTCGTTTTCCACACGCAGGCGCACGGACGAATGCAGGCGCACATCCTTTTCGTTGGCGTTCAAGCGGCGGTACAACCGAATGAGCAACTGCTCCAGCAGATTGACCACCGTCTGCACGCCACCGATCGGCGCATCCTCGGCCAGCTCCAGTCCTTTGGTATACGGATCGCCCAGCGGCGTGGAAAAGGTACGCTGAGATTCCCGGATCAGCTCGGAAATGATGGAACGCTCGATGTCGTTGACAGTCAGGCGCTGGTTTTCCTTGAAGAAATCCATCACCGGCGACTCACAGCCAAATGATACGATGACCATGTTGGGAGCTACCACGCCGTTGGCGATTGACGCGTGCGACTCACCCGGTTTGTGGATGAACAGCTCACCCTGACGAAGCGAATAGCGCACACCGTCTGATAAAACGGTGCCCTCCCCCTTATCCATGTATACCAATTCCCAGAAATCGTGTTCCTCGGTATCGAACTGGAAGTCCTTGCTGTATTCAAAATAGTGCACCGTTACCAGGTAATCTACACAGATATCCCGGACGACCGGCAGCTTGATAAAATCCGACATAGGAGTTCCTCCTCAGAGTTCCAAAAGATCGTTGCGCACACCCACCGGGCGGCCGTTTTGCATGAATACACGCGGAACGCGGCGACCGATATCGCATACGACCTCGTAGTTGATGGTCTCGCACTCAGCGGCATATTGCTCCACCGGGCGGACGAACGCACCGTCGCGGCCAAATATCAGCGCCGTATCGTCCTCACGCACATCGGGCAAAGCGCTGACGTCCAGCATACATTGATCCATACACACCCGACCGATGACCGGCACTTCGTGACCGTCGATGAGCATGTGACCGCTGTTGGAGCAGCGGCGTGCATAACCGTCGGCATAACCGATGGCAACAGTGGCGGTACGGATATCCTGCGGTGCGGTATAGGTACGACCGTAGCTGACCGTTTCGCCCGCCGGGACGGTCTTGACCAGCGAAACGTTGGTCTTGAGTGACATGACAGGCTGTAGCGGCAACAGCTCACGCATAAATGCAGACGGCATCATGCCGTATTGAATGAGACCCGGGCGCACCAGATCGAGGTGCATTTCCGGGAAGCGCACCGTGGCGGCGCTGTTACAGCAATGGCGCAACGCAAACGTGATGCCCTCGGCACACAGCAGATCGATCGCCTGCATAAACAGTGCAAACTGATGTTGCGTAAACGCATCGCCGGTCTGTTCATCCGCGACGGCAAAGTGCGTGAAGATGCCGGTGGCATCCAGCGACGGCAGGCGGCAGGCGGTGGCGATATCCGCGACCGTTTTTGCATCGCGCTCGGCATCGCTGTACAAAAAGCCAACGCGCATCATACCGGTATCCACCGCGATATGTACCGGAACGGTCACACCCGCCTTGACAGCCTCGGCCGACAGCTCAGCCGCATACCGCGCACCGGTCACCGTCTGCGTGATACCGTAACGAGCGAGCCGTGCGGCCTCCTGCGGCGGCGTATACGACAAAATCAGCACCGGCTGAGAAAGCCCGGCCCGGCGTAGTTGGATCGCTTCCTCCAGGTTAGAAACACCAAACCAATCGGCACCGGCCTTGGCCAGTATCCGTGCGCACTCCACCGCGCCGTGACCGTAGGCATCCGCCTTGACGATAGCCATCGCCTTGCAACCGGCGGTCAGGCTTTCGCGGATACGGCGGAAGTTATTAGTCAGCGCGTCGAGGTCGATCTCCACCCAGGTGCGCCGTAACAACTGATCGGTCATCAGATCATCTCCTTTTTGCAAAACAAAAGACAGAAGGTTCTCTTCTGTCTTTTATTATACCTATATAGTGCAAAAATGCAACAGTTTTTGAAAAATAGTCGAAATTATTCGTCCGGGGAAAGCGACAGCACCGCATGGGCAATTTCGGTTTTCTGTTCAGCGGTGAGCGTATCGGTGCGACCCCAATGCGCTAGGTATTCCACGTTGCCGTTGGTGCCGTGGATGGGCGATACGGTCATGGCCTGCAGATACAGCCCGTGCTCGGCGGCGGCATCCGCAATGGACAAAAACAGCTCCGGCAAGATCGACGGATCCTTGACAATGCCGTTTTTGCCGAGCGCCTTCTGCGGCGCTTCAAACTGCGGCTTGATCAGCGTGACCGCACAGCCATCCGGCTTAAGCACGGCGTTCATCGCACCGAATATCTTTTTGAGCGAGATAAACGACACGTCCGCCGTCACCATGTCGCACACCGTGCCGCCCAGCGTCTCGGGAGTGAGATACCGCGCATTGGTACGCTCCAGCACGGTCACGCGTTCATCGCAGCGCAACCGCCATTCGAGAATGCCGTACGCCACGTCCACCGAAAACACGTGCGCCGCGCCGCGCTGCAGCAGACAAACGGTAAAGCCGCCGTTGGATGCGCCAATGTCGCACACCGTCAGCCCGGACGGGTCGATGTGCCACACGTCAAGCGCACGTTCCAGCTTATAGCCTGAGCGGCTGGCGTATTTCTTCGCCTTCTCGCGCAACGTGAGGACGGTATCCTCCGGCACCTGTGTACCGGGCTTGCCGGCCGGAGTCTCCCCCATCCACACGCGACCCTCCATGATGAGGGCGGCGGCTTCGGTCTCGGAAACGCCAAAGGTGACAGCGGTCAATTTGTCAAGACGAATGTTCGGCATGTGAAGTTTCCTCCGTTTTTGTACGTTTCTGCCCGGTCAGACGACGGCGTAACAGATAGGCGTTGATCTCGGCTCCCAACAGCAGAATGACCATACACGCATACAGCCACAGCAGCAGCAAGACCACCGCCGTCAGCGAGCCATAGATGAACGAATAGTTGGCAAAATTATC
>JAFUPS010000168.1 GCA_017481085.1 Clostridia bacterium
AGATGTGACGATGGACGTAGATCTGATTTTCAAAATAGCCGCCGTCGGCATCATTGTAGCGGTGCTCAACCAGGTATTGGTACGTTCCGGTCGCGAAGAGCAGGCGATGATGACCACCATCGTAGGGCTGATCGTGGTGCTGACCATCGTGGTGCAGGAGATCGCCGACTTGTTCGAAATGGTCAAGACCGTGTTTGATCTGTAGAGGTGACGGATGGAAGTAACCGTATTGCTGGGGTTGACAGTGGTGGCGGCATTGCTGGCCGTGCTACTGCGTAAATATCATCCCGAGCAGAGCATGTTGATCGGGCTGGCGGTCGGTGTGATGATCTTGGTGCTGGTGATCGACGGACTGACGCCGCTGCTGCACACCCTGCGTACCTTGCTGGATACCCACAGCGACCAAGCGGCGTACGGTGAGATTTTGTTAAAAGGTGTGGGACTTTGCTTGCTCACACAAACCGCTGCCGATGCCTGCCGCGATGCCGGTGAGACAGCGTTGGCCGGTCGTGCTGAGTTGGTGGGGAAGGTGGCATTGCTCACCTTGGCGTTGCCGTTGTTTGAGCAGGTGCTGTCGCAGGCGATAACGCTGATGAAAGGAATGGAAACCGGATGAAGGCTTGGGCGGTGGCGGTGATCGTCATCCTGCTGTTTTCGCTGCCGTTCACCGCATTTGCCGAAAGCTCCGACGCTTTTGAAGAACAATGGGAGTCAAGCGGTGCCGGTGAGTTGTGGCAAACGCTGCCGGAGGAAACACGGGCGCAGCTGGCGGCCCTCGGAATAACCGAAGACTCTCTGCAAAGCGGAACTACTTTACAGCCGGAAATTGCATGGGATTGGCTGCTTTCCCAATTTGGCAAAGAGATGGGTGGGCCGCTGGCAGTCGGTTTATCGGTGTTGGGCATCGTGCTGCTGTGTGCCTTGATGGATAGCTTGCGATTTCTGTCCGACAACCCCGGCATCCGTGCCACCTTTCAAGCGATCGCTACGCTGACGGTCTGCGGATTTTTGCTGACCTCGCTGACCGACGTGCTGCAGCGTGCTTGTGCGGCGGTGGAAAGCTGTTTGGTATTTCTATCCAGCTTTGTGCCGGTTTACGCCACGCTGTTGGCTACCTCCGGCCAGATCACCACGGCGGTATCTTACCAGGCGACCGTGCTGTGGGTGAGCGAGCTGTTGATGTTGCTGATGTCCGGCGTGGTCATGCCGATTTTGTTGGCGGCGCTGGCTATCGGCACCGTCGGTAGCGTGTCGCCAACGTGGCGGTTGCAGCAGTTGGGCGGTGGTTTGTGCCGTACCTGTAGCTGGGGTATGGGCGTGATCAGCTCATTTTTTACCGGCTTGCTGTCGCTGCAGACGATTGCCGGCGCAGCGGCAGATACCGTTTCCGGTCGGGCTATCCGCTTTTCTATTGCCAATCTGATTCCGGTAGTGGGTGGGGCGCTCAGCGATGCGATGCTTACCATCAAAGGCTGTCTCACGGCGGTGCGGTCAACGGTCGGCGTGTTCGGTATTGCGGTTACAGCGGCTGTTTTGTTGCCACCGATCGTGGCGTGCATCGGGTGGAATTTGCTGCTGTCGCTATGCGGCTACGTCGCGGAGGTGTTTGCGTTGGATTCGGTCGCAGGCTTGGCGCGCTCGGCCGGTACGGTGATAAAGACCATGACGGCTTTGCTGGTAATGTGTGCGGTGTTTTTGATCGTCGCGATCTCGGTATTGATGAGAGTAGGGGGAACAAACACATGACGTGGCTGCACGATTGGGCGATCGGTTTGTGTGCGGCGGCTATCGTGTGTACGGCGTTGATGCTGCTATTGCCAAACGGCGGCGCCGCGCCGTTGATGCGTACGCTGTTGGCGGTATTTTTTTGTTGTTGTCTGCTCGGTCCGCTCGGCTCTGCCGCGACGACCGATTGGTCGTCGCTTGTTCCGACGGTCGGTTCTGTCGAGCAGAGCGAGCAACAGATGGAGCAGGCGTTTTACGATACGTTGCAGGCTCAAACGGACGCGGTGCTGACCGATCTGGCGGCGGAGGCGCTGTCCGGAACGTCCTATCGCGTAGAAAAAATCGAAGCAACCTGGACAACGTCCGAGGACGGCAGCATATACATGAACGGCGCGGTAGCGTGGCTTGCCGAGGATCAGAATGTCAATGCGATCGCCATCGGCAAGAAGCTCAATGCCGTACTCGGCGTGCAGGTCATTATCCGACCATGGAGGTGAAGCGATGCTCAAACGGTGTCTGGAATGGTTAAAAAGCGAAAAAGGCAGTAAGCTGATCGTGATACTCGGTCTGGTCGGCATGGGACTCATCCTGCTGTCGCAGTTTTGGCCGGACGGCGAGCAGACGGCCGCTGCTAATGCCGAGATCAACTATGCTGCCGATCTGGAGATGCGGCTGACCGAGCTGGTAGCCGCCGTAGACGGCGTGGGGGATTGCCGCGTGATGATCACGCTGGAAAGCGGCACCGAGTATGTCTATACGTCACCCACTACGCTGGTAACCGAGATCTTACCCAAGATCCGCGGTGTTGTGGTGGTGTGCGACGGCGGTGACGATATCGCCGTGTGCGAACGGGTGACCGAAGTGGTCACAACGGCATTGAATATC
>JAFUPS010000169.1 GCA_017481085.1 Clostridia bacterium
ATGGGCTGTCGCGTATCTTAGTGCGACAGCCCCTTTGCTTGATTCAGATGATACCGAGTTCTTTTAAGGCGACCGCGATACCGTCGTGATCGCAGTCGGCGGTGACCGTATCCGCCGCGGCTTTGACCGCTGCATCGACGTGTGGGGCGCCGACCACCACGGTCACGTCGCCCGCATGAAGGGTGCAATGGACGCCATTGGCGAGGACGGCGACAAGCTGGAGGTCGTGCTCATTCAGTTGGTGCGGCTGATGCGTGACGGCGAGGTGGTGCGTATGTCCAAGCGTACCGGCAAGGCCATTCAGCTGGCCGACCTGCTCGACGAAGTACCGGCAGACGCCGCACGCTTCTACTTCAACATGCAAGCGCCGTCCACACGCATGGATTTCGACCTTGGTCTGGCCATCGAGCAGTCGTCCCAAAACCCGGTGTATTACGTGCAGTATGCGCACGCGCGCATCTGTTCCATCTTCCGCAAGCTGGCTGAGGAAGGCATCACGCCGCGCACCTGCACCGCCGATGAGCTGGCGTTGCTGACAGCGGCCGAAGAAAAGGAGCTTATCCGCTTTATCGCCGGCTACACGCAGGAGCTGATCGACGCCGCCGATGCACGCGATCCCTCGCGCATCACGCGGTATTGCTCGGAACTGGCGACCTTGTTCCACAAGTTCTATAACGCCTGCCGCGTAAAGGGCGACGACGAATCGCTGATGCAAGCTCGCCTGGCACTGTGCGATGCCACCCGCATCACGCTGAAAAACGCGCTGACACTGCTCAAGGTTTCGGTACCGGAAAAAATGTAAAACAAAAAATCCCGTCCACTCGGACGGGATTTTTTTATGCGTAATGTTAGGCGCATAGGGAGCGACGTGCGACTCGGCGCTCCGTTGAATTGTCAAGGCCATTGCAAAAAATGCCTTCGGGGGCAAGCCCCTTCCCTACTCTCACAGCCTTACTTCATCGTCATCGCCGCATAGCCAATCCATCGACACATTCATCGCCTTGGCAAGCATCCGTAGCTCTGCATCGCAAACGTGTCGCTGATTTTTCTCAATGCGCGAAATAATGAGCGGTGTAATATCCATACCCATTAGTTGCATCTTGCGTGCCAAATCTTCTTGCGTCATCGGTGGTTTTTGTAACGCTCTCCCCAAACGCACTCTGTCTGCGCAAATATTCCCTTTAATCAAAAATAAACTTCTCGCCACTTTCTCACACCCTAAATATCTTCTTTGGATAGTTTTCCTCTTTTCTATTGATTTTACATGATTTTTTGGTACAATAATGAATAGGGTAGATGATAATAATCTAGTTTAGATAATTCTATGAAATATTTTGGAGTTTATTATGATTTGTGCGTTTTTTGGCCATCAGGATACACCATGGGATATACAACCACATTTGGAAAACCTTTTGAAAGACTTGATCGTGCACTGGCATGCAACCGTTTTTTATGTAGGACATCAAGGCAATTTCGACCGAATTGTTTGGAAAACTTTAGAAAACTTGCAACAGCGTTATCCATACATTCAAATCGCAATTGTGTTAGCTTATTTACCCACGCAACGCAATCAACACAATTTTTCGCACAAAAATACCGTCTATCCAGACGGTTTGGAAAATGTCCCACCAAAATTTGCTATTTCACACCGCAATCGGTGGATGATTAAACAAGCAGATACCGTCATTACTTACATTGTGCACAATCATGGTGGCGCTGCACAATGTAAAAATACCGCTGAAAAACAGGGCAAACACATAATCAATATGCCCGATATAATAAAAAAGGAGCAGGCATGATCCTGCTCCTTTTTATTGTCTATACAGCCCACTTGTCCCTACTCTGCCGGGAGGAGAGGCCAATCCATAATTTCGGAAATGGTGGCGGCAAGCTCGTCGCCCAAGCGGTCGTGCGTCTGCTGACCGGGGTGACCGTGCTGTCCCCACGGCTCGTTGGCGTCCAGCGCAAACGGCATATAATGGATCTTTGCGTCGCCATTTTGCCGGTAATACTCCACCAATTGCTTAATGTTGTTGCCGTAAGTCACCCCGCCCATCATACCGTACACCCATACAATGGTGGTATCGGGATACTGCTCGCGGATAAAATCGATCAGCGTCATGGCGTTATTGCGGAATACCTCCGGTGGATTGCGGTTACCGTAATCGTTAGCGCCAAGCTCGATGACTATCACATCCGGCACATACAGGCTGAAATCGCAATCCACGCCGTTATACATATCCTCTTGCTTGTAGTTGGGCAATAACGGATAGGGGGCATTTTCAACATTGCCCACGCCGATACCACCGATGGCCACGATCTCCAGCTCGGCGTTCAGTCGGTTGGCCAACCGCACCGCAAAGGTCTTGTCGCCGCCCTGCCAAACGGTGATCTCCTCTGTTTCGGAGCCATCCCACAGCGAGCCGTAACCACAGCTAATGGAGTCGCCAAGCACCTGAATGCGGTAAGGACGGACATCCGTATTCGGCCATGCACGGCTGTCATCCGACAGCCTCACCTTCCCAATATACACCGCGCCGGCGTTGCTCATGGAACGCTTGACCACGCGCACCGTGTGACGCACACCCGGCTCCAGATCGGTCGCCACGGTATACCATGCCGCACGGTCCACGCAAACGGCAATCGGCTCACGGTCGTCGATATACACGGCCACATAGTTATACTGGTGCTCGCTATACATCGACGCACTCATATACAGCTCCAGCGAGGTAGATTCGCAATCAAAGACAAAACCGGCAGCCACGTTATAAAAGCCATAGGTGACCGAACGGACATCCAGGTGATGCCGTCCTATGAAACGGACGGTATCAGGGCGTACAAAAAACGTGTTATCCGTCAAATCCACGCCCTGCGTATTCGGACGAGTGGTAGTTGTCGTCCCGGAAGGCAATTCATCAGGACTAACCGTCGGTGTCTGGCAACTGCACAAAAATAACAGTGCCAGCAACAAGGCAGCCATTCGTTTGAACATGCTCATTCCTCCCCTGGGGCGGTTTCTTACTCTGCGCCGGCGACCTTGAGAGATTTGATGCGTAGGCTGGGAGCACCGATGCCGCCACAGCCATACGTTTCGTAGCTTAGATCGTTACCGACGTCGCACACGTCTCCCAGCAACGACAGGAAGCTACCGGCGACCGTGATCTGCTCCACCGGACGCACCAGCTTGCCGCCCTCCACCAGGAAGCCGTTCGCCAGCAGCGAAAAACTGCCCGACACCGGATTTAGCCCGGCGTGCAGGCCGCTGATCTCGGTGATGAGCAGGCCGTCGCCCATATCATCAAGCAATTGCGCCAGCGTCTTTTCGCCCGGCTGAATGTAGAAGTTGGTGGGCGATACACTCACCGGTGTGCCGGGTGTGCGGCTGGCGTTTGCAGTGGATTGCACACCGGCTTTGAGCGCCGTTTTCAGATTGTGCAGCAGCGTTTTAAGCACGCCGTTTTCCACCACCGTCTTGGTAACGGACGGCGTACCCTCCGCGTCAAACGCGCTCGGGTCGATGGGGTGCAACGGATCGTCGATGATGGTGACGCAATCAGCACCGATACGTGTGTTTTCCTTACCGGCCAGCAACGACAGGCCTTTTTGCGCCGCATCCGCCGAGAACATACCGGAGAAGCCGCCCAGCAACGCCTCGGCCGCATCAAACCGCATAACGACCGGATAATCGCCCGGTGCCACCGGCGATGCGCCAAACCGTGCGCAGGCCTCCTCCACCGCTTCCTTTACGATGGCGGCAGAATCCAGCGCCGCCACACCGCTACGGTAGGTGCCGCTGCACTGCGGCGTGCCGTTTTCTTCCGCAATGGCATAGAACATCGCCGAGCCGTTTTCGGACGATTCCTCTGCGCACAGCCCCAGCGTGTTATAGATACCGGTCTTGGTCCAGGACGAATTGACACCGCAGTATTCCGCACGGGCAAACCGCGGGTCGACATCCTTGGCCAAACGCTCCATCTGCAGCGCAAGGTCGATCTTCTCACGCTCGCTCATACCGCAAAGCGGCTGTGCCGGCGGCGTGACGGTCGGGTAGCTCTGCGCACCCTGCATGGGGATCACGTCGGTGTTTTCGATCACCGCGGCGTTATCCATCGCGCGGCGCACCAGTGTCTCGGCATCCTCCAGCAACTCGGTATAGGCATAGCCGTTTTTGCCGCCCACGATCACGCGCAGGCCCACGCCAAACGACCGGGAGCTGTTGTAGGTATCGATCTCACCATCCAGCACGGTCACGGCGAAATCGCCGCCGCTGACCTCGTAGGTCTCAGCCGATTCACAGCCAAGCGCCAGCGCAGCGTCAAAAGCCGCCTGACGGAATTGTTCCAACGTCATCACAGCGCATCCCCCTTTCCGCCGACCGTCAGCGAGCTGACGCGAATGCGCGGCTGGCCGACGTTGGTGTGCACGTTACCCGATTGCGAGCCGCACACGCCCTGCGCCATCCACATGGTTGGACCGACGCGGTCGATCTTCATCAGAATTTCCGAGCCCTTGCCCACCAGCGTAGCGCCGCGGACAGGGGTGAGTATCTTGCCGTCCTTCACCCAATAGCCCTCGCTGACCGAGAAATTGAACTCACCGGTCAACGGATTGACCGAGCCACCGCCCATCGACTTGGCATACAGACCGGTGCCCATGGTGCGGATCATTTCCTCCTCATCGTCGGTACCGGCGGCGATGTAGGTGTTGGTCATGCGGGAGGTGGGAGCAAAGGTATAATCCTGCCGACGGCTGCTGCCGGTGACCGGAAGCCCCATACGGCGGCTGCCCAGCAGGTCGATCATATACGATTTGAGAATGCCGTTTTCGATCAGCACGTTGCGCTGCGCCGGCGTGCCCTCGTCGTCACAACCGATAGAGCCCCACTCGCCCGGCATGGTGCCGTCGTCAATGGCGGTCACGCAGGACGCCGCGATCTGCTTGCCCAGCATACCGCAAAACTCCGAATTGCCCTTGGCCACCGAGGTAGCCTCCAGCGAGTGGCCGCACGCCTCGTGGAAAATAACGCCGCCAAAACCGCCGTCGATGACCACCGGCACGTTACCGGCCGGACATTCGGGCGCATGCAGCATGGTCACCGCCAGACGAGCGGCATCGGCCGAGATAGCGCACAAATCGAACTGATCGAACGTCTCAAAGCCCATCGCACGGCCGGGGCCTTCGCCGCCGGTCTGCATGTCGGTGCCGTCGCTTGCCACCGCGGAGACGTAGTACCGCGCGGACGGGCGCTTATCGGTCACCCACAAACCGGCAGAGTTGCACACGAACACGTCCTTGCTGCTGTCGCTGATGGATGCCGACACCTGCACGATCTCCGGCGACACCGCCTTAGCTGCCGCCGTGCCGTCACGCAACAGCTTGATGCGGCGGTCGTTGGTCACCGTTTCGGATGGAATGAGCGGCGCTTTGCCGTAATCCACCGCCGAAAATGCGATATCCTGCCCCTCGCCCACGCCTTCCAGCGCCGCAGCCGCCGCACGCGCCGTGGCAATGAGCGCATCCTCCGACGTATCGGCCGTGTAGGCGTATACCTGACGCGTGCCCTTCAACACACGCACACCGGCACCGCACGAATGTGTATAAGCGGCGTTTTCCACCACGCCGTTTAGCATGGACACACGGTTAGATACCGCATCCTCCATGTACAGCTCGGCAAAATCGCCGCCGGTTTCGCCGGCGGCGTTTAACACACGTCCGGCTATCGCTTGCGAAATCATAGAGAAATCCTCCTTAAAAAAGTCTATTTTAACTATACCACAAAACCACCAAAGCCGCAACGGTTTTTCGGCGGTTTTTTTGCAGAAAAAGAGGTTGACAATTCCCTATGTATATGATAAAATAGGCGTTGCCGCATGTTCCGGGTATAAGTGCGCCCTGCGCCACCTGACAACAGCGAGTCTAAAGAAAAGGATGATTCCTAACTATGTACGCCATTATCGAAACGGGCGGCAAGCAGTATAAGGTGACGGACGGCGACGTTCTGTACATCGAAAAGCTGGATGCTGCCGAAGAGTCCGTCGTGCTGTTCGACAAGGTTGTCGCGCTGAACAACGACAAGGAACTCAAAGTCGGTGCTCCGTATGTCAAGAACGCGAGCGTCGAAGCCACTGTCCTGAAGAACGGCAAGGGCAAAAAGATCAACGTGTTTACCTATCGTCCGAAGAAGGGCAGCAAACGCGCCATGGGCCACCGCCAGCCGTACACGAAGGTGCAGATCAACAAGATCAACCAGCGTGCGCCGCGCAAGGCGAAGGAGCCGGCCGCGGAAACTGCCGAAGCCGCGGAATAATCCCGTGAAGGCCACGTTTCTGTATAGGGGCAACTCCCTGTGCGGATACGCATTGGAAGGGCATTGCGGCGGTGTTGCCGGAAGCGACATCGTGTGTGCAGCCGTTTCCTCTGCAGCCTACCTGACAGCGAATACCATTACCGAGATCATCAAAGCCGATGCAAACGTATCGGTGGACGATGACGGCAAAATGGAACTGACGCTGTCACCGGCAGACAGCATCCGCTGTGCAGATATCCTGCAAGGATTTCACCTGCACATGACGCAGCTTGCCGACGATTATCCCAAACAAATCCAACTTACCAATTCGGAGGTGTAACAATCATGTTGAAGATCAATATCCAGCTGTTCGCTCATAAAAAGGGTATGGGTTCGACCAAGAACGGTCGTGATTCCGAGTCCAAGCGCCTTGGGCCGAAGCGTGCCGACGGTCAGTTCGTTCTCGCGGGCAACATCCTCGTCCGTCAGCGTGGCACCCATTTCCACCCGGGCAAGAACGTGGGCATCGGTAAAGATGACACCCTGTTCGCTAAAGCCGACGGTGTGGTCCGCTTCGAGCGTCTGGGCAAAGACCGCAAGCAGGTCTCTGTCTACGAAGAGCAGTAAGCAAACAAAAACATCCCCGACCAAACGGTCGGGGATGTTTTTTATCTTTATTTTGCCGGGTGCAAGCGTTGCTTGACGTTTTGCAGTTTTTCGCACATCCGTTGCGGCAGTTGACGAACGTCTGCCGCAAATGCCTTGGCATCGAAGATCATCGCCAATCCAAACGACAGCGGCGTTACCAGCACGTACGCCGGCACGATCATCCAGAACCACGGCCAGTATTTTTCCTGCCCGGCAAACTCACCCACCGGCACGGTCTTAAAGAACTCCGGCGTAAAGAGGGCCAGAAAATCGCCGATGGCGTCGTTAGTGCCGGGACCCCAAATGTACGACGAGTTCTTATAGCCGATGTCAAAGAAATCCGCCTGATTGCGCAGTGGGATAAACCCGAGCTCCGATTGGAATATCTGGTTTAAGATGATAAACAGCATCAGCAACAGCAGACCGGTGGGCGCACAAAACACGCGCTTATACGACAGCTTGTGATGTCCAAACAGCACCATCAGCAACGGCACCGCCATCACCATCCAATGATGGAAGTAGAAACGGACGATATCCAGTTGCTCGGCCAACTGATCCACCTTAGCCAGCGGCTCCTGCGGATAAAACAGTGCCAGCAGACCGCTGAGCACGCCGAGGTAAAACATGTAATCCTTCACGTATTTGTTCTTGGAGAAGAACATAAACGGAAACAACGCGATGTTCGCACCACAGATGTTGACAAACCAACTGTCACGCAGATGGCGGGCCTCATCCACCGAATACGGCGGAATGTACGCTTTCAGGAAATGCAACAGCAATCCCAACACCAATAGCGAAAACAGCACGATCTTCTGCGTGCGTTCACTTTGCTTGCGCAACAGAAAATATAAGCCTACGATCGTTCCGGCGCCAAGCAGTAACCAAAAGAAATACCAGCCGTTAAACATGGCGATAACCATACTATCGCACCTCCGCATCATGTGCAAAAGCACCGCGTTTGGCGGTGCTTTTTACGTTATTTTATTGTTCCCAGTTATGCCAGACGTTTTGCACGTCGTCGTTATCTTCAAGCAGATCGAGCAGCTTTTCCATTTTGGCGGCCATTTCCTCATCCGCGATCGCCGTCGTCGTGGACGGCACCTGTGCGAGATCGGCCGACACAAATTTGTAGCCCTTCGCCTCCAGCGCTTCCATCACCGCGGTGAAATCGTCCGGCTCGGTGCGCACTTCGAAGATGTCCTCATCGGCCAGGAAGTCCGACGCGCCGGCTTCCAGCGCATCCTCCATCACCTGATCCTCATCGAGATCCTCACCGTCGATGGCCAGTACACCCTTCTTTTCAAACAGGAAGCTCACACAGCCGGTCTGACCGAGGTTGCCGCCGCATTTGTCGAAGTAGTGGCGCATATCCGCCGCGGTACGGTTGCGATTGTCGGTCAGCGTCTCCACGATGACAGCCACACCGCACGGACCGTAGCCCTCATACTGCAGCGCCTCCAGCTTTTCTGCCGTACCTTCGCCGGCCGCACGCTTGATGATGCGGTCGATGTTGTCATTAGGCACGTTGTTGGCCTTCGCCTTGGCGATGCACTCCTTCAAACGGGAGTTGGCCGCCGGGTCAGCCGAGCCACCCTCGCGCACAGCGATCGCCAGCTCGCGGCCGATTTTGGTAAAGATCTTGGCTTTCGCACCGTCGGTCTTTTCCTTTTTGCGTTTGATGTTATTCCACTTGGAATGTCCGGACATAGGGTATTACCTCACTTATATTGATGATTTGATAAACGAAATTATTGCGGTTCCACCGACGTGATATAATTGGCGTTCACGTAGGCAGCATCCGTCCAGCCAACCTCGGCGCTGTTATAGGAGATGCGATACCAATCGCCCTCTTTACCGAGCACCGTAATATCCGAGCCCTTGGCCAGACCACCGATATACTTACCTTCCTTGGACGGCGCATCACGCACGATCAGCGAATCGGTCGCCCAACCGGTTGCCGGGTAGGACGTAAAGCCAACAACGCCCGGCGTATTCGGATCCGCCGCCGTCGTAGTCGTGGTCGTGCCGGACGGCTCGCCTGCGCCGGTGGTCGTGGTGGTAGTCGTCGAGCCGGACGGCTCACCCACGCCAGCGGTCGTCGTAGTCGTCGTTGCGGAAGAAGCCGTGGTGGTCGTCGTGGTCGTATCGCTTGTTTTGGTCGGCGTCTCAACGTCCGGCGCACGGAAGCACGCGGTACACGCAATCAACAGCACCACACACAACAGCATAATCAGTAACCGTTTCATGGAGTTTGTGCTCCTTTCTTTATACGTTATTATATAGTATATCACACTATTCCCTGCTTGAAAAGCCCTAATTTTACAAAATCCCTTCGGTTTCTGCCCACGCCAGCATCAAATCGACACAGCGTCCGTAGCTATAACTGCCGTCCGGCACTCCCTGCGACGATATAAATCCGCTGTTGATGGAATCGGAAACCTCCTGCACCGGACCCTCAAACGCATCCCAGTATTCGCTTTGTGCGGTCAGGTCGCGGCGGAAGCCCTCATCTACCGATGCGGCAATAGCCTGCGCTTGCTCAGCATCTAACCGGTTGAGTGCGTTGATGCAGTAGATGTACGCCATATAGTAGCCGGAATAGCGATAATCGACCGACGGATGTCGCGAGCAGGACAAAAACGCCAGAAAATTGCATTCGTCCTCCCGGGCAAAACCGCGTGTATGCGCCAGCTCGTGTGCGGCGGTAAACGGCACGCACCAAAGCGGCTGGTCGATATTGACATTTGCCTCAGCCAGCATAGGAAAATACATGCCGGTAATACCGGTATACGACCACGCGTGGGACAGTAACACCGGCTTGACACGGTTGGTAGCACCCCACAGAAACGGATACGTATCGTCCAATGTGGCATATCCCTCTCCGGCTTCGGTCAGCAGATGAGACAGTGAGCCCTCTAACTGTACCGTGCCGTCCGGCGCTTCGGTCAGCTCCGCCCGGACGGTCGCCGCCTGCCCGGCGAAATAGTTGCTGAGCGTAGCCAGCTCAGCAGTGGTATGCGTGCGCAGCTCCAACCCCATCAGATCAGCCGCCGTGCGGCGATAGTAGTTGACTCCGTGCAGCAGCATATACGCCAGCAACAGCGCCGCCAAGATCCACGCAATTGGCCGCAGCAGGCGGTACAGCGCCGCTTTTTTCTGCGGCGCACGCGCCGCCTTCACAACGCCGATGACCAACAGCACCACCGCCGCCGGAATACCCAGCACCACCAGCAGCTCGGTGACCGAAACCGGCAGCCATTGCATCAGCCAGCCGTACGGCATCGACAGCGCACGGAACACGCCGCCGGTCATCACCGTTTCGGTAAAGCCCGGAAACAGCGGCAACAGCAGGTATAGCAACACCGCCACCACCGCCGGAATGGCGGCCAACAGCAGCGATATCCATTTTTGGCGACGTGTAGCGGTCATACGCACTCCTTTACATGCAACAAATCCCACCAGCGGATGGTGGGATAAGATTGCTTACAGATCGAGTTTATCCAGCGCCTGCTTGAGGTCGGCGATGATGTCGTCCGCATCCTCGATACCGACCGAGAACCGCACCAGATCCGGCCCGACGCCGGCCTCAGCCAGCTGTTCGTCGTTCATCTGACGGTGGGTGGTAGAGGCCGGATGCAGCACACAGGTGCGCAGGTCGGCCACGTGGGTGGCGATGGCCGCCAGCTCCAAAAAGCTCTGCAGCTTGCTGGCGTTTTCGCGCCCGCCCTTGACACCGAAGGAAATGACACCGCAGGTGCCGTGCGGCATGTATTTCTTCGCCAGCTCGTACTGCGGATCGCCCTCCAGATCGGGGAAGGACACCCACGCAATGCGGTCATCCGCCTGCAGGAACTTTGCCACCTTCATGGCGTTTTCGCAATGGCGCGGCATGCGCAGATGCAAGGTATCAATACCCTGCGACAGCAACCAGCCGTTCATCGGAGAGGGGCTCATTCCGAGGTCACGCATCAAGTGCGTGCGGCATTTGGTGATATACGCCGCCTTGCCGAAGTGCTCGGTATACACAATGCCGTGATACGTCTCATCCGGCGTGGTCAGCTCGGGATATTTGCCGGCGGCCGCCCAATCGAAGTTGCCGCTGTCTACCACGATACCGCCCAACGCCGAGGCATGGCCATCCAGATACTTAGAGGTGGAGTGCACCACGATATCCGCACCGAATTCAAACGGGCGGCAGTTGATAGGCGTCGGGAAGGTGTTGTCCACGATCAGCGGCACCTGATGCGCATGCGCCACCTTGGCAAACAGCTCGATATCCAGCACCGCCAACGACGGGTTGGACAGCGTTTCGCCAAACACCAGACGCGTGTTGGGGCGGAACGCCGCGTTCAGCTCTTCCTCCGAAGCATCGGGAGCCACAAAGGTGCATTCGATACCCAGCTCCTTGAGCGTTTTGTAAAACAGATTGAACGTGCCGCCGTACACTGCCGACGAGCTGATGATGTGGTCACCGGCATGGGCGATGTTGACGATGGACATGGTGGTGGCCGCCATACCCGCCGAGGTCATCACCGCGCCGACGCCGCCCTCGAGCGCCGCCACCTTGCGCTCGACCGCATCGGTGGTGGGGTTCGCCAGACGGGTATAGAAAAAGCCGGCAGCTTTGAGGTCGAACAGATCGCCCATTTCCTCTGCCGTACCGTAACGGAACGTGGTGCTTTGATAAATGGGTAGCACACGGGCCTCGCCGCTCTTCGGCTCCCAGCCCTCTTGAATGCATTTGGTACCCAAACGCCAATTTTTATTGCTCATACAAACATCTCCTCTTTGGCTTGTTTCTCCTATTATATCACGCGCGTTCGTCCGATGCAAGAAAAACCCATATCCGTTCATAAATTCTTTTCTTGAATAACCTAATCAGATATGGTATACTACCACTTAGAAAGCTATTTGCGAAAGGACGTAGAGTTATGGATTCATTTGCCGAGCAATTGCTCAAGAAAAAGAATGGCACCAAGGAGTACGCCATCATTGCGCTGATCATCGTCGCGTTTCTGCTGATCAACGGCGCTGTGATGATCCTTTTCCCGCCGCTGATGTTCCTGGTTGCTGTGGGCACGGCATGGGGTGCGTGGTGGCTCATCCAGACGCAGTACATCGAGTATGAGTATTCGGTGCTGAACGGCGATCTGGATATTGACTGCATCACCGGCAAACGCAAGCGTAAGCGCGTGGTGCAGGTGCGCTCCAAAAAGATCGACGATCTGCTGCCGGTGACCCAAAACCTCAATCTGCAGGGCTTCCAGCGCGTGTTATACGCCTGCACGTCCAAAGAAACGGCGACCTTTTACGTCACCTATCAAAGCAAGAAATTCGGCCGCACCATCGTGTTGATGGAGCCCAACGGCCGTGTGTTCAAAGAGCTGTTCGCCGGTCAGCCGCGCAACAAGCAGTTGGCGACCGAGCGCGCCTGCCGTGAAGCCGGCGTGGAGATGCCGAAGCCGGAGGACGTCGTTTACTGATTCCGAAAGGACGTGACCGCTGTGACTGCGTATGTCAGCGAGGATATGGTACGCCGGTGCCTGACACCGCGCCCGGCAGACAGTAACAAGGGCAGCTTCGGTCACGTGTTGGCGGTTGTCGGCAGCTACGGCATGGCCGGAGCGGCGATGCTGTGCACCGAGGCGGTGTTGCGTGGCGGTGCCGGTCTGGTGACCGCCGCTGTGCCAAGCACCATCTACCCCATGGTGACCGTGGCCGTGCCGGAGGCGGTTTGCTTACCGCTTGGCGACGATGCCGCCGGGCAGGTCATCGCCGCCCTGCCGGGCAAATCGGCCATAGTGATGGGCTGCGGGATGGGCATATCGCCGGAAGCAGCCGCGCTGATGCAGGCGGTGCTCACGCACGCCACCGTGCCGGTGGTGCTGGATGCGGATGGTCTAAATTGGCTGGCGACGCATACACTGCAAAGGGAAACCGTTTCCGCTCCGCTGTGTCTCACGCCGCATCCCGGCGAGATGGCGCGGTTGATGGGGCTGACTGTCGAGCAGGTGCAGCAGCACCGCGAGCAGGTAGCCGCCGATTGCGCCGCACGGTACAACGCCATAGTGGTGCTCAAGGGACATCACACCGTGATCGCCACGCCGCAGGGTGAGCTGCTTGTCAATCCCACCGGTTGCTCCGGCATGGCGGTTGGTGGCAGCGGTGACGTGCTGGCCGGCTTGATTGCCTCGCTGATTGCGCAAGGGCTTTCCGTGCCGGACGCCGCTATGTGCGGCGTGTATGTGCACGGAGCCGCCGGTGAAGCGGCGGCCGCCAAGCTCTCGCAGCACGCCATGCTGCCACGCGATCTACTGGCCGAGCTGGGAACGCTGTTTCTACGCTTTGAGTAAGGGCGGCGATCCGCATGAAGCGCGTGTTTGCTTTTATCGTTGTTTTCTGTATATGGGTGAGCGGTTGCACGGCAGCAAAGCCGGCGCAGCCGGTCACCCATTCGTTTTACTGTACCCTCACCGTCACGGGTGACGGGCAGCCGTTTACAGGAGACCTGGCAGTAACCGCCGACGCGCTTACCTGGCGGCTTACTTCCCCCGAGACGGTAGCCGGATGCGTGCTGGTATGTGACGGCGAGTACGTCACGGTGACACCGCCCGACGGCTCGCCGCTGAAAGTCGAAGCCGGGAAGCTGCCGACAGACGGCGCGGTGGCGGTTTTGTGGAACGTGTTGCGCACCGCCGACCCAACAACTATCGGTTGGCAAAACGGTGACGGCGCGCTGACCGGCAGGGTGACCGGAGGGCAATATTTGCTACTGACCGACGCAGTCAGCGGCCTTCCCAAAAGTCTGCGTTTGACCGACGGAAACTGGGTGGCGGTGTTTTCTGCCTTCGAAAATTTGTCATAATTGGTAAAATTTCTACAAAAACGACAAAGTTTTTACACATTTTCCGTTATTTTTTTGCAACTGTTATAATTTTTTTTATTTTTTTGCTTGACAATCCCTTAAAAAAAGCGTAAACTGTGTCTATACGTGAGAAAGTGGAGGTAGTATATCCATGTTCGAGAATCCCTCCACCGGTGATCGCGATGAAGCCTTTGCCAAGCTGGAGCAACAATTTCAGCCGCTCATCCGCCGGATGGTCACGGCATTTGCCGGTCCGGATGCCGATGCGGATACGTTGGAGGATTGGCGGCAGGAAGCGCTGATCGGGCTGTTCAAGGCCATGCAGCACTACCGCGAGGAAAGCGGTGTGCCGTTTGCGGCGTATGCTAAAATGTGCATCCAGCACCGTCTCATCTCCTATCAGCGCCAGCTCCGTTGGTCGCAATTGTTGCGCCCGTTCCACGACGACGAGGAGGATTCCATCCCCGACGAGGAACGCTCCGCCCCCGAATGGCGGGTGGAGGAGCAATGGCTGTGGGATCGTATCGCCACCGTGCTCACGCCGTTTGAATGCGATTGTCTGCGTTGCCACCTGAACGGCTACTCCTACGACGAAACCGCCGTGGGATTACAAACCGATGCCAAAGCGGTGGATAACGCCCTGCAGCGTGCCCGCCGCAAGCTGCGCAAGACCTTGCAGCAGAACCCCGACTTTTTCCGGTCGTGACCGGTTGAAGGATACACGCCCTCCCAGAAATCTGATGCCGGTGCAACTCCGGCAGGGGCAAAAAATTTATTTTTTCAAAGCGAGGAAGAAAACCCATGTACGAAGACAAGACTCTCACCTGCAAAGAATGTGGCCAGGAATTTGTGTTCACCGCCGGTGAACAGCAGTTCTACGCGGAAAAGGGCTTCGAGAACGAGCCGCAGCGCTGCAAGGCCTGCCGCGACGCTCGCAAGAACGCCACCCGCGCCACCCGCGAGATGTTTGACGCTACTTGCGCCAACTGCGGTGCGGAATGCAAAGTTCCGTTCAAGCCGCGCGAGGATCGCCCGGTCTATTGCAGCGAGTGCTTTGCTTCCATGAAGGCTGAGGGCTAATCCTTACACTTTCTGAGAGAGGCACGACATTGAGAACAGAATCGGCACCGCCCGAAAGGGCGATGCCGATTTTGTTTTTTGTGACCTTTGCTTTGCTTTTTGCGACAACATGATATTTTACTAATAATTTTGGTTTTTTTCATATAGCAAGGGTTGCAAACAGCGAAGAAAACTCCTATAATAATGATAGACGGCGGATAGACCGCCATCTACTACGCAATACTTTTAAGGAGGGCGACCTATGGCAACATTGGTGACTGGCGGCTCCGGCTTTATCGGTAGCCATACGTGTGTGGAAATGTTAAACGCCGGACGCGAGATCGTGGTGGTGGACAACTACTGCAACTCCAACCCCGAGGCGCTTGTGCGTGTGCGCGAGCTGACCGGCAAGGATTTTAAACAATATGACGTGGACGTGCGCGACCGCGAAGGTCTGCGCCGCATTTTTACAGAAAACAACATTGATTCGGTCATTCATTTCGCCGGTCTGAAGGCGGTGGGCGAATCGGTACAGATGCCGATTGAATATTTCGATAACAACCTCATCAGCACGCTGGTGCTTTTGGAAGTTATGCGGGAATTTGGTTGCAAACGTCTGGTGTTCAGCTCGTCAGCCACCGTGTACGGCGCCGGCAATCAACCGCCCCTGACCGAGGAAATGCCGCTCGGCTCCCCCACCAATCCGTACGGCCGCACCAAGGCGATGATCGAGGATATCCTGCGCGATCTGTGCGTAGCTGACAAGGAGTTTTCCGCAGTGCTGTTGCGCTACTTCAATCCCATTGGCGCGCATCCGTCCGGCCGCATCGGTGAAAATCCCAACGGCATCCCCAACAACATCATGCCGTATATCACGCAGGTGGCGGTTGGCCGTCTGCCGAAGCTATCCATCTTCGGCAACGACTACGATACCCCCGACGGCACCTGCCTGCGCGACTACATTCACGTGGTCGATCTGGCGCGCGGACATCTGTGTGCAGTGGATTATGCTATGAATCACGTGGGTGCTCAGGCAATCAACCTCGGCACCGGCGAAGGCTATAGCGTGCTCGACCTCGTCAACACGTTTATGAAGGTCAACAACGTCGACGTGCCGTATGTCATTGCCGCACGCCGCGACGGTGATCTGCCGGCGGTGTACTCCTCCCCCGTCAAAGCCAAAGAGCTGCTGAACTGGGAAACGGAATACGGCTTGGAGGAAATGTGCCGCGATTCGTGGAACTGGCAAAAGAACAACCCCAACGGCTACAACTGCTGATTACAACGGAAAAACGCCCGGATTTGGTTATTTCAACCAAATCCGGGTTTTATTTTCCACAAATCGTGAAAATATTTTAGATATTATCAATAAGTATTGCATTTTTTTGGCTTGTAACATATAATAAAAGAGGACATCTTTTGGAAAGGATGAAGCTATTATGGCGAAAAAAAGCAAAAACACCGGTTTGCAGGAAGCGATCGAGCTGAAATTGCTGCACAATTTCTCGGTCCAGCCGGAATCTGCTACCGACGAAAATTACTACAACGCGCTCGTGCTGGTGTTGCGTGACCGCATGCGCGAAATGCGCGTGAAGTATATCTCGCAGGCAAAACGCCAGCAATCCAAGCAGGTCTACTACCTGTGCATGGAGTTCCTCATGGGACGTTCGCTGAAAAACACGCTGTTTAACTTAAACATCACCGAAGAAGCGGCCGAGGCGTTGGCCGCACATGGCGTTAAGCTGGACAACCTGTTCGAGCTGGAGCCGGATGCCGGATTGGGCAACGGCGGTCTCGGGCGGTTGGCGGCCTGCTTCCTTGATGGACTGGCCACCCAGTCGATGCCGGCGATCGGTTATTCGCTGCTATATGAGTACGGCATCTTCCGCCAAAAGCTGGTGGATGGCTATCAGACCGAAATGCCGGATTTCTGGCTACCGGGCGGCGAGGTGTGGCTCAATCCGCGCCCCGAGCTGACCAAGGAGATCAAGTTTGGCGGTAACGTGCGCGAATGGTGGGGCGAAAACGGCCTGCACCATGTAGAGCACGAAAACGCCACCGTTGTGCTGGCGCAGGCCTACGATATGATGGTAGCCGGCAAGGACGGCCGCGGCATCTCCACCCTGCGTTTGTGGCGTTCCACCGCACCGGGCATGGATATGTCGCTGTTCAACCAGGGCGAATATATGCGCGCTATGGAGCAGAAGGCCATGGCGGAGGTCACCACGCAGGTGCTGTACCCGGCGGACAACCACCGCGAAGGCAAATCGCTGCGTTTGTCGCAGCAGTATTTCTTAGTATCCGCTTCTATTCAGGATATTATCCAGCGCCACCTCGATCAGTACGGCACACTGGAAAACTTCCCGGATATGGCAGCCATCCACATCAACGACACTCACCCGACGCTGGCTATTCCCGAGCTGATGCGCATCTTCCTGGATGAATGCGGTTATTCGTGGGAGAAATCGTGGGATCTGGTGTGCCGCACGGTCGGCTACACCAACCACACCGTCATGGCGGAAGCGCTGGAGTGCTGGCCGGAGGATCTGTTCCGCGAGCGTCTGCCGCGCATTTACCAGATCGTGCTGGAGATCAACCGCCGTTTCAGCGAGGAAATGATGGCGGCGACCGGCGGCGACCACGAAAAGGTCGGCCGTATGGCGATCATCAGCTACGGCGTAGTCAAGATGGCCAACCTGTGCGTAGCGGCCTCTCACGCGATCAACGGCGTGTCGGCACTGCACAGCGAGATCGTCAAGCACTCCGTGTTCAAAGACGCACACGACGTGATGCCGGAGAAATTCACCAACGTGACCAACGGCATTGCGCACCGCCGCTGGCTGTGCCAGGCCAACCCGGCGCTGTCCAAGTTCATCAGCGACCGCATCGGCGACAAGTACGTGCTGGACGGCGCAGAGCTGGCGAAGCTGCGCGACTATGCGGACGACAAGGCTTCGCTGGAGGAATTCCTTGCCGTCAAGCGTCACAACAAAGAGCGGTTTTCCGACATTATTAAGGCCGAGACCGGTGTGTCGGTCGATCCGGATTCGCTGTTTGACGTGCAGGTCAAGCGTCTGCACGAGTACAAGCGTCAGCACCTCAACGCGCTGCACATTCTCGACACCTACCTCGAGCTGAAGGAAAACCCCAACGCCGACATTGCACCGCGCACCTATATCTTCGCGGCCAAGGCGGCGCCGGGCTATTACCTCGCCAAGGAGATCATCCGCTTCATCTGCCTGCTGGGCAAGGAGATCGAAAAAGACCCGATCATCCGCGAAAAGCTGAAGATCGTGTATCTGGAGGATTACCGCGTTTCGCTGGCCGAAAACCTCATCCCCTCTGCCGATATCAGCGAGCAGATCTCGCTGGCGGGTACTGAGGCGAGCGGCACCGGCAACATGAAGCTCATGATGAACGGCGCGGTCACGCTGGGCACGCTGGACGGTGCAAACGTGGAGATCTGCGAAGCGGTGGGCAAAGAGAATATGTTCCTCTTCGGTATGACCACCGACGAGGTCAACCAGCTCAAGGCACGCGGCTACAATCCGCAGGCGCTGTACACCTCCAACCCGCGCATCCATCGCGCGATCGACAAGATGTACACCGGCTTTGGCGGCCGCCAGTACGGTGAAGTCGCCGGCTCGCTGGCCAACGCCGATCCGTATATGGTGCTGGCGGACTTTGAAGACTACCGCCGCGCACAGACTGCCTCCGGCAAGCTGTTTGCCGATCGCATGGCGTGGGCCAAGATGGCACTGCTCAACACCGCCGGCTCCGGTGTGTTTGCCGCCGACCGGTCTATCTGGGATTACAGCGACCGCATCTGGCATTGCCGTCCGGTCGAACTGGAAAACGGCACTTTGCTGAAATAAGAATATACAAAACCAAAAGGAAGCATCCGTAAGGGTGCTTCCTTTTTTGCGGAATGGACTAGGCGGTAAGGGAAAGCCCCTCTCTGTGGCATTGCGAGAGAGCGTAGCAACCGTGGCAATCCGCTTCTTGAAGGCAAGGGGCGGTTTTTCTTTTCTCTCCCTCCGTCTTTTTGCTGCGCAAACATCCGCCTCCCTCGCCAGAGGGAGGCAAGGGGTGGTGAACGTACCGGTCTACATAAAAACAACACCTGCCCTTGCGGACAGGTGTTGTTTAGAAGGGGGATTGCTTCGGCAGGGGTAGCCACCGAAGCGGTAGTTAGCATAAATTACTTCGTAATCGAAGTAGCACGATAGTAACCGTCCGGACGGCCGCCGGTGTACTCACCGCCGTAATACCACAGGTTATACAGCGAAACCGAAACCGTGATGGTATTGCCGTTGCTCAGACCAAACGTGCTCGACGCGTCGTAGTTGCGCAGATAGGTGGTCGAGCCGCTGTAGATCAGCTCCGTATCGCCGCCGACCTCAATATTGAAGGACGCACCGTAGGCCGGGATATACAAGCTGATGATCGGGTTGGTGACCGCCTCTTTGCTGACAGTCGTCTTCGTAATGCTGTTGATCGTACCGGTAACCGTCAGGTACTGTGCCTCGACGCTCTTGATGTTGTAATCGTCATCGAGCTGTACGCAGACGTAGTCGCCGGGCTGCAGGTCATCCACGGTCGCCGAGGTGGTCGCCGCACCAAAAGCGGTGCGCGTCACGGTGACGTTGGACTTATTGCCGCCGGTCCAGCCGAAGGTGCGGAAGTAGGAGTAACCGCCCACCGCTTCGTCCTCGGTACGGACCATCAGATAGGTGTCGCCCTTTTCACGGATCTCACCGAAGAAGGTCTTCGGGCAGGTATCCTGGTAGGTCACGGTGAAGGTCACACGGGCATCGGCAGCCGCCGTGCCGGTCTCGGCCTTCGTGATTTCCCACGTGTTGGCGCCCACGTTGTTCAGCACGTAGTTGCCGGACGCGTTCAGCAGGCTGATATCGATGCTCTTCGCATCCGATTCCTTCAGCTCAAACTTCACGTAGTCGTCCGCAACCGCCAGCAAGCGGATAGCCGCCATGGCGTTGTTGGCCGTCTTGACATACACCGGGAAATCGCCCAGCGTGCCGTAACCCTTGACCATGAAGTCAACCGCCGAATCCTCGGTGAGCTGCGTGCTCAGCGCCGCCGACAGCAGCTTGAGCGCTTCACCGTAGCGAGCCTGCGCATACAGCTCGGTCGCACGGGTGTAGGTGCCGTCCTGCGTGGCGTAGCGAGCAAGCAGGCGCTCCACGTCCGCACGGGCCGCGATCATCTGATAACGGGTACGCAGCTGCGTACGGGTGTAGTCGGTGCCGGACACCGTCTCGCTGCCGCACGAAGCTTCCGCTTTGACATCCGAAATATCGGACGAGCTGTTGGTGATGTTATAAACAACCATACCGTCCA
>JAFUPS010000170.1 GCA_017481085.1 Clostridia bacterium
GGCAAACCACCGGAAGGTCAGCGGCCAGACCGCACCGGCAAACAGCACCATGAAGAAATAGGAGAACACGCGCGAAAGCGGCTCCCACTCGATGAACGAGAACACCGCGTAGCACAGCTCCTTCACGCCGAGCGTCAGCCCCAACCCCAGTACGACCTTGAGGATCTGCGCCCACCATACGGCGTTGGTGGGGTAGTGGATAAACCGCTCGTCCAGCTCGTATACCACCACCATACCGGCAACCGCACCGAGCATTTTATACGCGTTTTTGAGGCCGCTGATAAGCTCCTCCTCGGTTGTACCGAACAGCGTAACGGTCATATAGATCGCTTGCGCCGCCGAGATCGCCACCAGCACCCACAGCAGAATACGCATACCCTTGGGGTTGCCGCCTATCTTCTTCATAATGGGGTAGAGCACCGCCAGCAGCACCGCCGCCACCAGCAGCGATACACCTACGTCCAGCGGCGTGTGCACGCCGAGATACATGCGCGAAAACGCGACCAAAGCAATCAGTACAAAGCACACGATACGCAACCAGTTTTTCTTGCTCCACAGCCCGATAGCGCCAAATGTGCCGGCGGCGCTTTGGGTGTGACCGCTGGGGAAGGAATAGCCGGTCGCCTCCGGGAGGGCGCTTTCCACCGCGTTGAAGCCCGGGTCCAGCTTCCACGGCCGCTCGATGCGGAAGGTGACCTTGAGCAGCTGGTTGATCTGCGTGCCAAGAAAGCCGGTGAACAGCATAAAATACGCCTCAAACTTGTCCACACACCACAGCAGGATCATCGCCACAACAATAAACAGCAGTTCCTCACCCAGATGGGTGATGGTGCTGAAGATTGCGGTCAGCACCGGGTTGCGGATGCTTTCAAGTAAATACAGAAAATCCATAAGCGTTACTCCTCATCAGGTCGCCACGGCGAAATGTACGTTTTCGATACTTTCGATGACCGCCACAATATCGTCCGGATTGGCAATGCGCTCGGTGCCGATCACCATCTCTGCGCCGATGCCGTCGGGCAGATTGGTGCGCGTTTGGGTGAGGTGGATCTGCATCACGCGGTAACCGCTGTCGCGGATCTGTTTCAGGCTGTCGTTAAGCTGTTTGGCATCCACAAATTCAGCATAGATGCTCACCTCGCGTGAACGGTGGAACATTTTGCGTTCCAGCTTGTTGAACTGACCGGCAGTAAGCAGCATGAATAACACACACAAGAGCGATGCTTCGTAGAATCCAAAACCGATAGCCAAGCCCAGCGCACCCGTCGACCACACGCAGGCGGCGGTGGTAAGACCGGTCACGGTGGATTTGTTACGCACCATGATGGTGCCGGCACCCAGAAAACCGATGCCGGAAATGACCTGCGCCGCCACACGCGTGACATCGGTGGTCTCGCCGCCGATCTCGGCAATGTATAAGCCGGTCATGGCGGCCAACGTCGAGCCCAGGCACACCAAAATATGCGTGCGCAGACCGGCCGCTTTACCGTGACGTTCGCGCTCTATGCCGAGTGCACCGCTGAGTACGACCGCCAACAGCAATCGCACGCAGACCGAAGCAATATTAAATTCGCGTAAATACGCTAACCATTCCCACATAGTTTACCCCTTCTTTCTGTAGCAATGTTATGTAAGTGTGGTATCATTATATACCGATTCTCCCGATAAGTCAAATGTGACCGGTTGATTGCTTTTTGCGTCCTGCTTTGCCTCGCCGCCGAAAAATAACAAACGGCCCTTGTCACCGTCGTGACAAAGGCCGTTTTCTCATTCTACAAAATCCAGCAACTGCGAAAAATCGTCGATCTCGATGACCGGCAACTCCGGCTCGTTTGGCAGGTGCTGCTGGTTAAACCACACCGTCCGCAACCCGGCGTCCACGCCGCCCACCGCGTCGGCGGTGTAATCGTTACCCACAAACACGATATCGTCGGCAGTAGCACCGGGATTTTCTGCCAGAATGGCGTGTTTTACCAAGCGGAAAACCATCGTGCCCGGCTTGCGCCAACCGGCATCGGCACTGGTATATATCTGGCGGAAGTACTTGGCGATGCCAAACCGCTCAAGCAATCGCATAGCCGACCGTCCTGAAAAGATGCTGTTGGAGAGGATATACATCGGCACGCCGCGCCGCTCCAGCTCGTCAAGCGTTGTTACCACCGCCGGGGACAGCGTTTCGTGCTGCATGTGATCCATGATCTGGAAATCCAGCTCCCACAGATCCTCCGGCATCGGCACGCCAAACTGCGCAAAATACAGCGGCAGCTCGTCCTTCATCATCGAGATCTCCCGATGATGCTGTTTGCGCTGGTGATACAGCGGCAAAAACGTATCAGAAAAATCCAAAAACTCCTGCAGACTGCAGCTGTCGGCAAAATACGTTTCGTACAGCCACGTGATGCCGCGCTTGAACTCAAAAAATCCGTCCTCCAGCAACGTGCCGTAGAGGTCGAAAATGACGATGTTACCCATATTACAGCTCCACCACGCTGACGTTGCGAAGCGTCAGGCGGTCGATCACGGTCTCGTCAAAGGCGGTGTTTTCCGCACGGATGTCCAGATTTTCCAGCACGAAATCCGAAAGCTGATACTGCTGCGGCGCGGCCTCGGCATCAAAATACGTGCGGCACTCGCAATTACAGTTTTTCAGCGTGATATGATCGGCTTTGGAAAGCGGCATATCCTCACGCCCTTTGAGGTCGAAAAACTGCGTCCACGGATGGATGAGCAGAAAGCTGTTGACCGAGCCCTCTGCGCCGTCGACCGTGACGTATTCGTAATGCTGTGGCGTATCCGGTCGCATTTTCAGCCACAGTAACGCCGCGGCGTGCGAAATGCGGATGCGCCGCACCAGCACGTTGCGGTTGTGGATCGATTCCGAGCCGCAGGTGAGACAGCTATGACAATGACCGTATTCGCAATCCTCAATGATAATGCGCTCGTTACCGCCGTTCTCGGGGGCGATATCTGCCCACGGGCCTTTGCCGCCCTTGAGCGCCACCGCATCGTCGTTGACCGCCATGTAGCAGCCCTTTACCAGAATGTCGGTGCACACGTCCACGTCCAGCGCATCGGTGCTGGGGGCGGGGACCGGGGCTGCCGGTGCCAGAATGCGGCAATTGATGTATTTGACGCGTTCACAGCGGTAGAGATGGTTGCTCCAGAACGGCGAGTTTTGCAGCGTCAGTCCGGCGACCAAAGCATCACGGCAGTTGGACAAATACACCAGTCGCGGCCGCTGCTCGTCTTTGTTGGTACAGGCCGGATTCCATTGCCGGCGCTGCCAAAAGGCCTTCCACGAACGCAGACCGTTGCCGTCCACCGTGCCTTCGCCGCACATCACGAAGCCATCCACGCCGTCGACGTTGATGAGCGCGGGATAATACAGGCAGCTTTCGCCCTCAATGCGCGTTTCGCACACCGGATAATCGCTGATATCGTCGCTGCCCATCAGCACACCGCCGGCGTGGATGTACAGCTGTACGCCTTGCTTAAAAAACAGCGCACCGGTCTTATACGTGCCTGCCGGCACCACGATCACGCCGCCGCCGTTTGCGGCTGCCGTGTCGATCAACGCCTGTATGTCGGCGGTATACACCTTGCCGTCATCGGCGATGCCGTGCTCCGTCAGCACGTAGGGCATGCCGAGCTCATCAAGCGAGGGAATAGCGGTATCGTAAAACCAATCGCTGATAGGCGTTCCGTCAGGGAAATATTCCTGTATGCGCATGGTGATCACTCCTTTTCATTCCGATTATACCATCCGAAAGTCGGTTTGTCTACCTTGATATTTTTAAAATGCACTCTTGCAAGTTGGTGTGGTATCGTGTAAAATGATATGGTAAAGGGGGAGAGATCATGGCAAAGGCTATTGGTATTCGTGTGACCGCGGCTGAGGGCGATTACGATCTGGCCGCCAGCAAGTTTTTCGGATCACCCACCGTCCCGGAGGAATGGGCGGACGATTTCGATGAGGATATACTCTTTTTGTGCCAGTTCCGTTTAGCGGATCTTGCTGCGCTGGATACGGAAGACCGCCTGCCGCACACCGGCTATCTCTATATCTTTCTCGATACCGCCGAGGGTGCCTATCAGCTGCATCCGATCGTGCGGTATTACGACGGTGAACCGGATACGGTGCTGGGCGATTTTAACGAGATCGTGGCCGATTACGAGCGCTTCACACAGGCGTGGCTGATGAACTTTGAGGCAGTGGACGAGGATGAGGTCTGCACGCGTTTGTTCGGTGCGCCGTCCGATTGGAACTACGAGGACGAGCCGCCGCGGCTGTTGCTGCAGTACGATCCGCTGGATTCCGAGATGGGCTTTTTGGATCATCTGGACGGCTTTTTGTATTTCTTCGCCGGCAACACCTATCGCGACTTCGGTAACGTCACGCTGCACGAGGAATATTCGTAAACACAAAAAACCGCTTGGCAAATCGCCAAGCGGTTTTGCGGTGTATGGTTTCAATGATGCATCGCTTGCGCGATAGGATGTTAATTGTCAGGAAAGTTAAAGTGAAATATCCTTCGGATGTGAAATAATGACCTGTGGTCATTGTGAAATATTGCTCCTTCGTCGCAATGTGAAATGAAA
>JAFUPS010000171.1 GCA_017481085.1 Clostridia bacterium
ATCCGGCACGGTCCACGTCCGTATCGAAGATCACGCCAAGGTCTGCCCCCGATGCCACGGTCGCTTCACAGATACTGGCCATCGCCTCGGCATTTTCGGGATTGGGGATATGATTTGGGAAATTTCCGTCCGGCTCCAGATACCGACTGCCGGTAATATCCGCCCCCAACGGCGCGAGCACGTCGGTGGCGTAAAACCCACCGGCGCCGTTACCGGCATCCACCACGATATGATAGCCCTCCAACGGATGCTCGTAATCGGCAGCGTTCACGCCCTCGCAGATCAGCTTGCGCAACCGTGCGCAATAGGTGGCCATGTAATCCACTTCGGTCGCCCGCCCCACAGCTGCCGCATCGGTCCAGTTGCCATCCTGTGCTAACTGCAGAATTTCCTCGATCTGGTAGCCCTCCAAGCCGCCGGTCGGCAGAAAAAACTTCAAGCCATTGCGATGATACGGATGATGGCTGGCGGTAATCTGAATAGCACCGTCCACCTGCAGATCCACGGTGGTCATAAACATAGCCGGAGTAGACGCCATGCCGCACACCAAAACAGCCGTACCCATCGCCGTCAAACCGCGCACCACGTCGTCCGTCATGCGAGGACCGGAAAGACGGCTGTCCCGTCCAACGGCGACAGTCAGCTCCGTGGCCGGCTTACCGGTATGCACCGCCAGCCACGCCGCAAATCCGCGCGCCATACGCTCCACGACCTCCGACGTCAGATCTACCGCATCGCCACGATCGTTTTCCAATGCCACGCCGCGAATATCGCTGCCACTCTTAAAATGTTTCCAGTAGGCGTTTAGCATGCTCATCCCTCCGTGCATAATATTCCGTGTATACTTTAGCACAAAATCGTAAGGCTTTCAAGGCAAATGCGAAAAAAGTTGACAGTATCGGCAAAATATTCTATAATAGCAAGTAGTTTTGTGCGCGTTCGGCACCAAAGGAGATGATACCCTTGAAACCAACCATAAAACATTCGCTTGTTGTTCCTTGCTTCAACGAGGCAGAGAATATCGAGGCGTTCTTTGCCGCGGTCGAAACCGCCATGCAGGGGTATACCGACGCTTACGAGATCGTGTTTATCAACGACGGCAGCAGCGACGATACGCAAGCCAAGCTGGAGGGGCTATACGAACAGCACCGCGACCGATATATTCAGATCATCCGCTTTTCGCGCAACTTCGGCAAAGAAGCCGCTATGCTTGCCGGACTGCGTGCCGCCAAGGGCGAATACGTCACCATCATCGACGCCGACCTGCAGCAACGCCCGGAGATTGCCGTGGAAATGGGCAAGCTGCTGGACGGACAGCCCGATGTTGACATGGTGGCGGCGTTTCAGCAGGAACGCAAGGAAAGCAAATTGATCGAAGCCTGCAAGGAGCTGTTCTATAAGCTGCTCAACCGCATGAGCGAGGTGGATATCATCCCCGATGCCAGCGATTTCCGCACGCTTCGTCGGCCGGTGGTGCAAACGGTGCTGTCGCTTTCGGAGTATCACCGCTTTTCCAAGGGCATCTTTTCCTGGATCGGCTACAACACCGTCTCGATACCGTATGAGCCGGACGACCGCCTGGCCGGAAAGTCTAAGTGGAACTTCTGGAAACTGCTGCGATATGCGGTGGGCGGCATTGTCGCTTACACCGATTTTCCGCTGAAGCTACCGGTCATTTTCGGATTTGCGCTGTTAATTATCGCCGCCGTCACCACCGTCGTTCTGCTGATCCTCTCGTTACTGGGGCACGAGATCGCCGGTGCATGGTGGGTATCCTGCCTGGTTTCCGCTGTGTCCAGCGCATTGGCATTCGGCCAGGGCGTGCTGGGTCTGTATCTCGGCAAGGTACACACACAGGTCAAGCAACGCCCGGTGTATATCGTGAAAGAGAAGCGTTCGTATGAACAGGATTAAGGAATTTTTCCATCGCCACAAAAGCCTCGTCCTCTATGCGTTATTCGGCGGCGTAACCACCGTTGTCAACTTTATCAGCTTCAAGCTGTGCAACGTATTGCTGGGCGACGAGTGGTATTTGGTTTCCAACGTGATCGCGTGGTTGATATCGGTTATCGCCGCCTATATAGTCAATAAGCTATGGGTGTTCGAGAGCCGGTCGTGGCACCTCCGGCAGACACTGTATGAGATCGGGACCTTCTTTTCAGCGCGGCTGTTATCGCTCGGCGTGGAAGAATTGGGGCTATTTTTGTTGGTTGACGTCGCCGGGATGAGCGGCATGACCACGGCGCTGCTGGGGCTGACCTTCAGCGGTGAGATGGTTTCCAAATTTCTCATCTCGTTCTTTGTTGTGGCAATCAACTACTTCTTTAGCAAGCTCGTGGTATTTAAGCGCAAATAAAAATCCCACCCGACAGGGCAATATCATTAAGATAAGAGAGTTGGTCATTCTGAGGAGGGCGTAGCCCGACGTGAGAATCCGTTCCTAAAGGATAACGGATTGCCACGGTCGCTATGCTCCCTCGCAATGACGGACTAACTTAATGACATTGCTCGATCGGGTGGGATTTTTTTATTCCTCTGCAGGGGCGGAGATCCATCCGCTTTCGGTCGTGAGCAAGGCCGCGCCCAGCGCATCTGCCGACACGGCATTCGGCGCACACACACCGGCAGCCGATACCGTCAGCATCAACTCGGTCGGCTGATCGGTCAGCACTTCAAACTTGAGTGTGCACAGCGTTACGGCCTCGGCCGCTCCGTCGTCAGCTTGTGCCAACATGAGCTGCAGCACACCGATCTCACGCTCGCCACACCACAAACCGCCGGTCCAATCGACGGCGGTCGCACAGCCACGATGCTCATCCTCCGACACCACCGGCCGCAGCGCCGACGGATCGTAATGCACCAATACGTCCGCGTTGACCAGATACGCATCGGCGCTCACCGTCAGCGGTATTTCTACCGTGTCACCGACGGTGGCTTCTACACTCCCCAGTGCCAGCGTAAACGGCTGATATTGGAACGTCACCGTCGTATCGGAATCCCCCATCGACGGGCCGGGGTCGACCACTTCGATCAACGGTTGCTCCGGATCCTCCGCACAACCGCTAAGCAGCACCGTCACACTCAACAGCGCCGCCACTATCATCGCTATCCTCCGCATACGCTCACCTCCAATTATACAACTAGGATAATTTATAAAGATTATCCGATTTGTACTTTCCCAAAACCTGCCCCTATTTTCGTTTTCCGGGGATATATTGCTTACCAAAATTGCCGCGTTTACTCGGCTTTTTTGCTTTACTGCCGCGCGTCGTTGCCGGTCGTTGCGGTTGCGGATGCTTCGGGCGGATCAGGCATTTCTTTTCTGTACCAATGAGATCCTCGCGTCCGGCACGATGAAGCGCTTCGCGCACCAGCTCGGCGTTTTTCGGATTTTTCCATTGCAACAGCGCGCGCTGCATCGCCTTCTCGTGCGGATCGGTCACCACCGGCACCGGCTTCATGGTAAAGGGGTTGATGCCGGTGTAATACATCACCGTCGAGGCTGTCCCGGGAGTAGGATAAAAATCCTGCACCTGCTCGGGCGAATAATCGTTTTTGTGCAGATATTCCGCCAGCGCCACCGCTTCTTTGAGCGTACTGCCCGGGTGGGACGAAATGAGATACGGCACCAGATATTGGTTTTTGCCGAACTCGTTGCACAATGCAAAATACTTCTTCTTAAACGCGTTATACACCGACACCGGCGGTTTGCCCATCTCGGTCAACACCGCGTCGCATACGTGCTCCGGTGCCACCTTCAGCTGTCCGCTGACATGGTCGCGCACCAGTTTGCGGAAAAACGCATCGCTCTTATCGGCCAGCAGATAATCAAACCGCACGCCCGGGCGGATGAACACCTTTTTCACGCCCTTGACCTGCTCCACGCGTTTGAGAAGCTCGATGTATTCGCTGTGATCCGCCACCAGATTGGGGCACGGCTTGGGTGCCAGACATTTGCGCCCCTTGCAGGTGCCCTCGGTCAACTGACGGTCGCAGGCCGGGCGGCGGAAATTCGCCGTCGGGCCGCCAACGTCGTGGATGTAACCCTTGAAATCCGGCATCGCGGCGATCTGCTCCGCTTCGCGTACCACCGATTCGATCGACCGCGACCGCACCGAGCTTCCCTGATGAAACGTGATCGAGCAGAAATTGCAGTTGCCAAAGCAGCCGCGGTTGTGCGCAATGGAGAATTTGACCTCCGCAATGGCCGGCACGCCACCTTTGTCATCGTACATCGGATGCCAGTTGCGGGTAAACGGCAAAGCGTAAACGGCATCCAGCTCGTCGCGCTCCAGCGGCGGCTGTGGCGGCAACTGCACCAACACCCGATCGCCGTAATATTCGGTCACCGTGCGCCCACGCACGGCGTCCTGCTCTTTGAATTGCTGTGCAAACGCCTGCACCACCAAACGCTTGTTGCGCTTGAGCTCGGTATATTGATATCCCTCCACCACGTCGCCCGCCGGCGCGTGGGCGACATCGGTCAGATAGCACGTACCGCGCACATCACGGATGTTGCCGATCGGCACGCCCTTGTCCAACAGCTCGGCAATGCGGCGGATGGCACGCTCGCCCATGCCGTAGATGAGCAGATCCGCACCGCTTTCCACCAGCTCGCTGCGGCGCAGCGTGTCGTCCCAGTAATCGTAGTGCGCAAACCGGCGGAGCGAGGCCTCCAGACCGCCGATGATCACCGGCACGTCACCGTATGCCTCGCGGATGCGCTCGGTATATACCTTCACCGCACGGTCGGGGCGCAGCCCCATCTGACCGCCGGGAGAATAATAATCGCTTTTGCGGCGGTGCTTGGCCACCGTGTAATGCGCCACCATCGAGTCGATGTTGCCGCCACAGATCAGAAAGCCCAAGCGTGGCCGTCCGTACTCCGTAAAGGCAGCGGCACGACGAAAATCCGGCTGCGGCAGCATCGCCACCCGAAACCCGGCCGCCTCCAGCACGCGGGAAATGATCGCCGGGCCGAAGGTCGGATGGTCGACGTACGCATCACCGGTCACGTACACAAAATCCGGACAGTCCCAGCCCCGGGCATCCATTTCGGCACGGGTTGCCGGCAAAAATCCGTTCGACACGGGCAATCACTCCTTTCGCTTGTTTTCCGTGTGGTAGTATATCATATATTCTGATTTTACGCAAGTTTTTCCGTCACCACGCAACCCACGCAATCGCCGTCGCGGAACGAAAAACGGGGGTGGGTTTCGTCAAAATAATCCACGCTGTCAAATCGGGTGATGCCGGTACCGCGGCATTTGAACACCGCTTCCTTGAAGGCCCACACCTCCGCAAAGCGCGCCGCATCCCCGGCAACGTAGTCACACTCGGGCGACGAGCATACCCGTCGCACGGTGGCCGGTTTGATGGGGCGTACCTGCTGCACGTCCACGCCCACCGGCACGGTTGCCGCCGCGCACAACACCCGATCGCCCGAATGACTGATGCTGATATACACGTCCCGATCAACCACAGTCGGCGCACCGCGATCGGTCGCGGCCAGTTCGATTTGCCCCGGCGCGCAGCCGGCAACGATCGCCGCCAACTCACGCACCAGATGATCGGCACACACCGATCGCCGCCGGTCATCCGGCTGTTTCATCGAAGCAATGCGGGCGCGCTTGACCGGCTCCATGGCCGCTTCCCACGCCGCATACTCCGCATCGGTCATCGCCGACACCGCAGCCATTTTCCATTCCACGCACCCACACCTCCTTTTTGCATTAGTATACCATAAGATACCCAAATTTGACAATCCCTCTGTTTTTGTTTATAATAAAAAGAGCTTTTGCAAGGAGTTGAAGATATGCGGAGAGGATTATGGCTGGCAATGGCGCTGGTCCTGGTGATCGCCTCCTTACCGTCGATGGCTCCGGCCACCGAAACGGCGCCACCGGCCGACAATGCCCCGACGGCAACCACTACCACGACAACGTCATCCACTACGGTCGCGACGACTACCACGACCGTTGCCGATACCGGCGCGTTTGATGCGCTTCCGGCCATCGGCATCTCAACCGATTCGCTCATCGTGAGGGATAAACCGGCAGCCGACGGCACGTATATCGGCGGTCTAACCCCCGGCTCGGACGTGCTGGTATATGCCAAAGAGGGCGGCTGGTATCGCATCCGCTACAACAGCGCCGATGTCGGCTGGACGCAGCAGGCCTACGTCAATGCCGATTATATTGTGCCGGTGGAAGATGCGCCGCCGGTGGTCACTACCACCAAAACCACGACCACCACCAAAAAAGCCGGTGCAACCACAACGACCGCGAAAAAGCCGGTCACCACAACCACCGGCAACGTCTCCGGCGATCGCGGTGTGGCAACGGGCAGCTTCGTGTGGCCGGTACCCGGCTGGAAACGCATCACACAAGGGTATCACGGCGGTCATAAGGCTATCGACATCTACGAAAACGCCATGCTCGGCTCGCCCATTGTGGCGGTCGACGGCGGCACGGTGGTCATGTGCAAGACCAGCGGCTATAACAACGGTGCCGGCATTTATATCCAGATCGACCACGGCAACGGCTACAAATCGCATTACTGCCATTGCTCGAAAATTCTGTTCAAAAAAGGCGATAAGGTCGCCAAGGGCGAGGTCATCGGCTACGTCGGACAGACCGGCAACACCTCCGGCCCCGGCCTGCACCTAGAGATGTGGAAAAACGGCGTCTACATCAACCCACTATCCGTATTGCCGTATTAAACAAAAAAGGCAAATATTTGAAAAACTCGGCTTTTTATGCCGAGTTTTTCTTTTGCTTGTAAAAGCAATTGCAAAAATTAAAAAGATGTGCTATACTGATTTTGCCAAACAAAACTAAATAAGTGAAAATGACTGATCAAAGGGGATATTGTACCCTTTTATTGGCATACTCCCATTATAGAAATTTGTTAAAAATGCAAATTCCAAATGGGAGTGATTAGTCATTCTTGTTTAGTTTTGTTTGGCGACAACGGAGTTTGCGTTTTATGTGCGTTAACTTCGGTTGGCGCACTTTTTTATTTTTAGGAGGAAAATGGTTAATTATGAAACGAACTTTATTAATCGTACTTTCCGTAGCAATGGTCCTGTGCCTGCTGCCGTCGGTGACGTTTCCGGCTGCTGCGGAAACGAGCGGCTATTACACCTACACAGTCAGTGACGGCGAAGCCAAGATTAAGGATGTAGACACATCGATTAGCGGTGATATCGTGATTCCTGACGAACTCGCGGGATATCCTGTCACCAGCATCGGTGAAGATGCGTTCAAGAATTGCACTGGTCTGACGAGCATCACCATCCCGAACAGTATCACCAGCATTGCTGAAGCTGCGTTCTTCGGTTGCTCCGGTTTGACCAGCATCACTATTCCGTTTGTGGGAGGTAACCGCGAAGTGTCCTCTGATACTTATCAGCATCCCTTCGGTTATATTTTTGGAACTTCCAGTTACACTGGTGGTGTTGCAACGAAGCAGTACTATTACGGTCTCAATAATTCAGTCATCACTTATGATACTTATTATATTCCCGAAAATTTAAAGTCGGTGATCGTCACCGGTGATGCGATTCTCTATTGCGCATTCTATAATTGCAGCGGTTTGACCAGCATCACCATCCCGAGCAGTGTCACCAGCATTGGTAATGAGGCGTTTTATGGTTGCAGCGGTCTAACCAGCATCACCATCCCGGACAGTGTTACCAGCATTGGCGGCAGCGCGTTCTCCTATTGCACCGGCCTGACGAGCATCGCCCTCCCGGACAGTATCACTAGCATTGGTGGCGGCGTGTTCTACTATTGCACTGGCCTGATGAACTTCACTATCCCGGACGGTGTCACAAGCATCGGTTATAACGCGCTCGCTCACTGCACCAGTCTGACGAGCATCACCATCCCGAGCAGTGTCACCAGCATCGGTGAGAAAGCGTTCCTCCATTGCACCGGTCTAACCAGCATCACCATCCCGGACAGTGTCACTAGCATTGGTAAATGGGCATTCTTCTGTTGCTCCGGTTTGGCCAGCATCAGCATCCCGGACAGCGTCACTAGCATTAGCGAGAATGCTTTTTATGGTTGCGCTGACCTGACGAGCATCACGATTCCGGACAGCGTCACTAATATTGGCGATTCTGCGTTCCATAACTGCACCAGCCTGACAGATGTTTGGTACACCGGCGACGAAGAATGCTATTCTGCTATAACGTTCGGCAGCAGCAACGAGTGTTTGACCAATGCCACATGGCATTACAATTACAATCCTTGCGATGATTACATCAATGTTTCAGGTGCAACCATCAAAACAGACGCCGATATAGATAATCAAGGTATGCGGTATGAAGTCAAAGTTGGCGACGCGGAGGCAATGGCCGATGTAAGCGAAGTTGGTATCTTGCTTATCCCACAATCTTATCTTGGCTCTGCAGAACTTACCGTTGACACAGCAGCGACGGTGAAGCTGGCTACTGTTCGTGGCGACAGCAACTGGGATGCCATTATCGCAGATGGCGGTTTTCAGGCAACCTTGCTTAAATCGACTATTCAAGGTCGACAAAATTGGGAGATTGTATCGCGCGCCTACACCGTTTTGACTAACGGCGAAGTATTATACGGCGAGACAAGCGTTAAGTCGGTCACCTCAGTGGCGCTGGCCATTGCTAATACAGCGAAAAGCAACGGTGCCTCCACTACCGACGAAATTGAAACATTACTTGCCAGAGAAACATTAAGTGATACGGAAATTTCGAAAATGCTAACTTTCTGCAGAGAAAATATTCAATATTTGTAATCTTAGGTGTAGGGGCGGCAATCTGCCGCCCGATTGCGGAGAACGGATTGCCACGGTCGCTACGCTCCCTCTGGGTGACGGCGGTTGGGAGTGGGTGCGTGTCCGGCCACCTCATCCGTCACCTACGGTGACACCTTCTCCTCATAGGAGAAGGCTTTCGGGAGGGGCAAGCCCTTCCCCTACACGCACGCCGAGGGTAGAGTTTCATCATTCATCATTCATTATTCATTATTCATCATTCATTAAAAGCAAAACTCCCTCGGATAATTCCGAGGGAGTTTGTTTTGTGTTGGCATCTACTTATCTTCCCGGGCCGTTACCAGCCAAGTATTGTCAGCGCAAGTGAGCTTAACTTCCGTGTTCGGGATGGGAACGGGTGTACCCTCACCGCTATCAACACCA
>JAFUPS010000172.1 GCA_017481085.1 Clostridia bacterium
GACTCGGCGGCGCGGCAATCGACGTACAGGAACACGGTGCCGTCCTGTTCCAGGCGGCAGGTGAACTCGCCGGTGCCGCTGGACATACTAAAGCCGGACGTGCCGTTGATGCCGGAAAGCTCCGATTGGATCTGCTGATAGCGGAACAGCGGTTGCTCGATGCCGGTCATAGCGGTAACCAGCTCGTTTTGCGTTTGAATGGGATTGTAATAGGAATAGCTGAAATTGCGGATATCGTTATTCACCACATACCCGATGCCCAATGCGCGGTCGTTGCGGTAGACGTGGTAGGTATATTCCTCGTGCGTGACCGTCTGCACTTCTTCGAGCGGTGCCGGTAACTCGGTATCCGAGGCGATATATTTGATGCCGAGCAACGAATCGGCAAACGGATTGAAGGAGTGATATAAATGGCTGTTGACACCGTTGACGGCGTAGCCAAGGCCGCCCATAAATCGCGTTTCCTCATACGAGTTGCTGGAGGCAAACACCGTGATACCGGCGTAATCAAACAACGCGGTATCCACACAGGTGCGGCGCGGCAACACCTCCATGCGGTAGAACGCCTCGCCGTTTTCTGCTTCGTCCAACGATTCCATCACCGTCACCGATTGCCGGATGGTCTCGGTCACGGTGTTATCCACGTAATTGCTGTGGGCGGTGTAATATTCGTTGTTGTTGAGCATCACCAGCACCGATGTGGCGTTGGTGATGGTCTCGACCATAAAAATGACGAGCAACAGCACGTAGCCCACTTGCTTGACAGTCTTGCGGTGGGCGATGCAGAAGCTGATAAGCGCATAAACGACTAATAGCACCAGACTGACGTACAGCGACAGCATCGACAGCCCCTCGTCCTCGCCGCCGGTGGTGGTGCGGATATATTGCTCGGCAATGAGGAATGCCGCCAGGCCGGCACCGGAAATTGCCAGTTGTTTGCCGGTGAGCCGCTTGATATGCAACAGCGTTTCGTAAGCGATAAACGCCATGACCAGCGAGAACAGGAACGAATAGCGGTAGGGCAGGTCGTTGGGGGAGTGCATACCGTGCCACAGCAGGTCGGTGTTGTTGAGCGTCATGGACAGCGCAATCACGCCAAGCAGACCGAGGTTAGCCAGCCGGCGGCGCAGAGGAATGGCAGTCGTGGTGGCATACACCGGCAATAGGAATACCGCCAGCACGCCGGTATACAGATTGGGCAAATTGCCCGAGCGCACGGTGGGCTCGGTGGAATAGAACAGCTGTGTCAGCAACGACCAGATGGGAAAGTTGGTAGCGGTCTCGCTGAATTCACCGCCGGCAGCGGAGGTCTGGCCGAGTGCCATGACGACCGGTATCAGCAATACAAACGACAGCATACCACCCAGCAACGAGCCGAGTGCAAACCGCACAAAGCTGGCGCCGAGCTCACGTCCGGTGCGCGGTGCGCGTAGCACGTAGGAGAGGTAGTACAGCACCAAAAAGACACAGCACATAAAGCCGATATAGTAGTTACAATACAACAGCAGACCGAGCGACAGCACGTACAGCGGATACTTGCCCTCTCGCATCAGCTTTTCGAAGCCCATGATGGCGAGCGGCAACAGCATAAGGCAGTCCAGCCACATGATATTCCAGGAATACGCCAGCATATAGGCGCAGGTGGCGTACATGGTCGCGGCAATAGCAATGGCATATGACCGCTTTTGATAAATATATTGTACCGCCGCCGCGAACAGACCGGCGGTGAGAGCCATTTTCAGCAGTGTAATAACCAGTATGGCTTCGGTGAGATAGTTTTCGGGGAACAGCACCGTCAGCAAATTGAAGGGGCTGGACAGATAATACCCGAAAAGTGGCAGAAAGCTGGCACCCAACCCGACTTCAAACGAATAGAACGGATTTTCGAAATGCAGGATCATGTCGCGTAGCTGTGCCAACAGCGGACCGTATTGATGGTGCAGGTCCACGATCATGGCGGAGCGGTCACCCACCGGCCACATACCCACCCACGCATACGCCAGGCACATGACGATCAGCGTGAGAATGGCCGACAGTAGAGGGAAAAACCATTTATCGTCGTCTGCCTTAGCGGAAATGACCTTGGTGCGCATCCCCAGCCACATGGTAGCCAGCCCGGCAATGAGCAGCGAAAAGCCCACCGGGAACAAAAACTGCTGTGCCGAGGTCTGCAGTTGTTCCATGCTACGGGTCAGCAGGAATAACGGCACAAACAGCGCGACAAAAAACACCCCCAGCAGAACGTACTGCCGTGTGCGACGTTTCTGGCGGTCATGTAGCGTGACCAACGGCGATTGGTCGTGAGACGTATTCGGCATATCGGTTACCTCCATCGAGCGGTAAATGCACGGTAATAATTTATTATAGCATAATTATAATGACTTGACAACGGCGAATTATGGGAAAATTTGGGCGAAGATGGCGTTGGATACCAAAAAGCCTTCCGGGGTCAGACGAATGCCGTCGCTGTCCACGGTGACAAGCGATTTCGGCAATCGGGCGGCACGGTCACGCCACGCGGTGGGAATAGATCTGCCAAACCGGGCGGCGAAATCCGTTTCGGTCAATCCGTCGGTCAGCCGCAGGCGCAGCAGAGCGTATTCCTCCGGGCTGTTTTCTGCGAAGGTGGCGGTATCGGGGGCTTCGGCGGTCGGTTCACCGCCATCCATAAAGGCGGCGATGCTACGCGGATAGGCAAACCGCTTGCCGTCTATAAACGAATGCGCCGCCGGACCAAGCCCCAAATACGGCTCGCTGTTCCAGTATTTGAGATTATGACGGCTGACCGCACCGTTTTTGGCGAAATTGGAGATCTCGTATTGCGCAAAACCGTGGGACGCCAATGCATCCACGGCGGTGAGGTACAGGTCGGCGGCCTCGTCCTCATCCGGCAACGAAAGGGTGCGCGCGGCAAACGGCGTGCCCGGTTCGATCTTGAGCAGGTAGGCAGAGGCGTGCTCCGCGCCCAGCGTGTGAATATAGGCGGCGGTCTGCCGCACGTTGGCGGCGGTTTGCCCCTCTACCGCCAGCATCATATCCAGCGACAGCCGTTTGATGCCGGCATCGAATACGGCTTTGGCGGCTCGCTCGGCATCGTGCAGAGAATGTCGCCGCCCAAGCGCTTGTAACGTGTGGTCGTCGCCGGCCTGCAGACCCATGGATATGCGCTTTCCTCCGCAGGCGGCAAATGTCGCGAATACCTCGTCCAGGTCGTCTGCCGGGTTGGCCTCCAGCGTCACCTCTGCGCCGTCGGTCACAAAGGTCTGCCGGGCGGCCGTCAGCACCGCTTGCAGGCGTTTTGCCCCCAGCAACGAGGGCGTGCCGCCGCCGAGATACAGTGTGTCTGCCACCGTTTCGGGCAGGCGATCTTTCCACGCCAAAAGCGACCGGCATAACGCGTCGGTATAGGCATCCATCGTGCTGTCGTCCGGCACAAAGGAGTAAAAATCGCAATAAGGGCATTTGCTTTTGCAAAACGGAACGTGCAGATATAAGCCGATCGTTTTCTCCATGAAAATCCCTCCTTTCGGGGACACTTCACTGTATAGTGGAATACTATAGGGTGATACCAATAGTCATCATCTGGCCGTTTGGGGTGATGTCCACCACGCCGTATTGACCGCGATAGCCGACCGAGCCGGGGTTGAAGATATGCAGGCCGTCCTCGTAATCGCGGTGCTGGACGTGGGTGTGACCGTATAACAGCAGGTCGGCACCGTGCGTGCGCGCGACCTCTATGGCGGTCTCCAGTCCATACTTCACGTGCTCCATATGGCCGTGCGTGTACACAATGGTCACGCCGCCGAGCACGATCTCTCCAAAGGTAGGGTAGTGTGCGCCCGGGTCGCAGTTGCCGCGCACGATGTGGAAATGACGGTCGGGGTACAGGGCGGCAGCCTCTTCGTATTGCTCTACGCCGTCACCCAAGCAGAACACGTGGCGCGCCTCCGGCTGACTGTCGATCGCGTCCAACAGATCGCCCAGTCGACCGTGTACGTCTGCCACCACCAATAAACGCATACCGTCACCGCCTTTTTCATAGTATTTAAATAAGTATACCATACTTCTTACATAAAAGAAAGGGTGATTTTTTTATGGGTGATGCGATCAATATCCGTCAACTGCTGGAGCTGGCTTCCGTTCATCTCGGCGTAACGCCGGAGCAGTTGTTGCAGCTGGTAAGCTCCGGACAACTGGCTAATCTGCTGTCGCCGGAGCAACAGGCGCAGTTGAGTACACTGATGCGGCATCCGGAGCAGGCGGAAAGTCTGCTGTCCGATCCGGAGGTGAAGGCGGCAGTTCGGAAGTGGCAACATGGACAATAACGTATCGTTGCCCGATGATCTGCAGGAGAAACTAAGCAAGCTGCTGTCCTCGCCGGAAAGCATGGCGAAGATCAGCGGTCTGCTGGGGTCGCTTGGCGGTACGCCTCCGCCGCCGGCCGAAGCCGCACCGCCGCCGCCATCGCCGCCACCGGCGGCAGGCGGATCGCCGGAGGGTATCGACATCGCCAAGCTCCTGCCGCTGCTTTCCGGTTTTTCGGGCGATAGTGACGATGCCCGGCTGTTACGCGCGCTCAAGCCGTATCTGCACGGGGAACGCGCCGGGCGGCTGGACGGCGCGTTGCGTATGCTACAGCTGTCGCAGGTGCTGCCGCTGGTATCGGGATTGACAGGGAGGGACTCGCATGGATAACGGATTATGGAAACTGCAACAGGAGGCGCGTGTTCGTGTGGCCACGCAACGTGCACGCGAGCATCGGGTAGCCGAGGAACAAAACCGCCGCACAGCGGCGTCGCTTCGGGCGGCCAGACCGCCGGTGGAGCGGCCGCCAGAGCCGGTCAAACCGGTATGCTTGCCGCCTCCGCAACCGGAAAAGCCGGCTATGGACAGCGAGCAGATCTTGCTCCTGCTGCTGGCGTTGCTGTTGGCGCAGGCCGGAGCCAACCGTTTACTGGTGTTGGCTATCCTGTATTTGGCACTTTGAAATTTTGTGTAAACGCTTGACGGATACGCTCGAAAATAGTAAGATATAGAAAGATAAAATGGGCTATTATGGCTTGGAAGTTTTAAAGGAGGAGTGCACGATGGCGCGTCATGCGAAGCAACCGGTCAAGAAACCGGTCAATACCGAGGTCGTGGCATTTTCGGTGCTGGGTGCGGTGTTGGCGTTGTTTCTGGCCGCGGTGATTTTGTGTGTGAATAACGGCGTTTTTGACTCGCTGATGGCGGTGATGTTCCCAACCTCCTCCGAGACGACGGGCACGACCTCTACCGCCGCAACGACCACGACCACCACCGCCGAGCGACCGATCGAGCCGATCACGGTGGTGATGCCCGAGCAGGTGCGCGGTGTGCGGTTGGTGCCGGGAGTGGATTATGCCGCTAACGCCGATGCTACTGAACTATCGGTAAAATCGGAGATCAAGGCGTTCTTTAATCAGTTGACGGCGTGGGAATTTAACACCGTGCTGTTGCCGGTCACCGAGGACGGCAAGGCGTATTATCCCTCTGCTGTGTTGCCCAAAGCGGCTTGTGTGATCGACGGCTTTGATGCTGTGGGGTACATTTTGGAAACTGCCCGTCAGCGCGGCGTGACCGTGATGGCGGTGCTGGATATGTCGGTCAACAACGGCACGGTCGATCCGGTAGCTACCGAGACGGCCGCTTTGTTGGATACGCTGGCGAAGGAGCTCTCGACCTATCGTTTTGACGTGGTCATGCTCACCGATTACGGCCTGGCCTACGGTGCGGAACAAAACACCGCCGCATTTGAGGCGCAGACCGCGCATAAAACGTATGCGGCGTTTGCCGAGGCGGCGATCACCGGCCACATCAATCGGGTGGCGGCGGCGCTGCGCAACCACAATCCGGGCGGTAAGGTCGGCTTGCTGTCGGCGGCGGTATGGGCACACAAGACGGTGCAACCGGATGGTAGCAGCACCGACGGTTACTACGAGGAATATACCGACGGCTACGCCAATACCCGGGAATGGGTAAAGGCCGGTCTGTTTGATCTGGTGATGGTGAAAAACTACACCTCCACCGAGCACGGCAGCGCGTCCTTCTCGGCGGTGCTGTCGTGGTGGGATGCGCTGTGCAAGGCGGGCAACACGCCGTTGTACGTGGAGCAGGGCGCACACCAGCGCGATGCGCAAAACGTCAGCGGTTGGGTATCGCCCGATCAGCTTTCGCTGCAATGGCTGGCATGCGAAAAAGCCGAGATGTGGCGCGGCAGTGTGTTTTCCTCTTACCACTCGCTGCAAAACGACGAGGACAGCGCGGTGCGTGTGCTGCTGGAGACCATCAAGGGCACGGCAGAGGTGGAATATATCTCCAATAAGCTGGTCATTTCCGAGCCGGCCAAAAAGAGCATAACGGTCAATCAGCCGGGCTACGTTATCCGCGGCAGCGCCGATCCGAATTTCCCCTTGCTGTATAACGGAAAAGAGCTGGAGACCACCGCCAACCACGGTCTGTTCGCCATTGAGGTGACGCTGAAGCCCGGTAAAAACACCTTCACCTTTGAGCACAAGGGCGTGAAGGCTACCTATACCGTCAACTACCAAATTGACGTGCTCACCTCCGTTTCGCCGAACAACGCGCTGACGCTGGAGGGCGGCACGCGTGTGATCATTTCCGCTATCGCCCGCAAGGGTGCGACGGTGTATGCTATGGTGGGTAACACCAAGGTCACCATGCAGGAAGCGCCGCTGCAGTCGGAGGAAGGCGAGCAGGAGTCCGATTTCATCAACTACGCCGGTGCGTATACCATGCCGGCCGGTAAGGATTACAAAACCCAGGCGCTGGGGGCGTTTACCGTCTACGCCAGCTGGAACGGACATTCGGAGCAGATGGGCGGCGGTAAGCTGACCGTGCAATCCAATACCACGACCACGACGACTACGACGACGACCACCACCGGCGGTTCGTCGACCACCACCGGCACGACGACCGGGCAAGGCACCTCGCAGGCGACGGCACCGCGCGACCCCGGTGTGGGCGGTACGGTGCTTGCCGAGGGCGAGCTGGTGCAGATCAAGGCGGATTACGCCGAGACATTCGATTACGACGCCAACGCTCACGAAAGCCAGGTGGGGCTTGATTGGTCTCGTCCGACGCTGTCGTATTTACCAAAATATACCACCGATGTGGTCAAGCAACGCATTGCCGGCTCGTCCAACTGTTATCTGCTGGGCAGCGGCCGCCGCGTGTATACCGGCGACGTGAGTGCTTACAAGAGCAGCGGCAAGCTGACCGCCAACAGCATCACCTCGTCCAACGCGGTGGTGACGGCCGACCGCACCACCATTCAGCTGGCGACCTCGTGGAACGTGCCGTACAACCTCAAGGTAGGCGGCCAGAGTTACCCCTACGTTGGCTCGGCCGGCACAAAGCAACCGGAATACGATATTACCGATTTCACCGCCACGTACGTGGACATTGCGTTTTCCTATACCACCGCGGTCACCGGCTCGGTGAGCGTGGAGGGCAGTCCGCTGTTTTCCAAATCGGAGTGGATCAAGGGCAACGGCAACGTATATACGTTACGCTTGCACCTGAAGACCGCCGGCGAATTCTACGGCTATCAGGTGGCGTGGATGGCAGATGGCTCCATCCGTTTCCGCTTCCGTCATGCGGCTGAGCTGGCGGGTGGTGACAAGCCGCTGACCGGTGTGACCATTGCGCTCGATCCGGGGCACGGCGGTACACAGCCGGGTGCTTCGGCCAACATCGGCGGCAAGCAGGTGCTGGAAAAAACGCTGACGTTGCAGTTTGCCAATACGCTGAAAAGCAAGCTGACCGCTATGGGTGCAACGGTGGTGATGTCCCGCACGGCGGATACCAGCATTACGCTTTCGGAGGTGGAGGCATTCACTCGTAAGGAACAGCCGGATCTGTTTATCAGTATTCATATGAACAGTAGTGGCAGCTCCAAGCCGTACGGCCCGTCGGTGCACTATTTCTATGAGCAATCGTTTGACTTGGCCAAGAGCGTATATAACAACGCGCTGGATGCGTATAAGAAGGCATCGGGCAAGACGACAGGCTATTTCTCCACCGGTTATCAATGGGATCCGTTCCACGTGACCCGTGTACACGATTGTCCGGCGGTGCTCATCGAGTGCGGCTTTATGTCCACGCCGTCCGATCTGGAGCTGCTTATTACCGAGAATTTCCGCAACACCTTCTGCGACGGTATTGCCGCCGGTGTGGTGGAATATCTGAAGTAACGTCAGAACCGAGGTTTTTGCATGAGTTCGAAGAAATGGCTGGGCAACCTCTATCTGCTGATCGCTGCCTTTTTGTGGGGTAGCACCTTCGTGGCGCAGGCAGAGACGACGGTCGGGCCGTTTACCTATATTGCCGCGCGGTCGTACGTGGGTGCGCTGGTGCTATTGCCGGTGATCGCGTTGCTGGATCACCGCCGCAAACAGCTTGGCACGTTTGTTAAGCCCGACCGAAAGCTGCTGGTGACCGGCGGTGTGCTGTGCGGCGTGGCGCTGTTTGTGGCGTCGGCGTTGCAGCAGGCCGGTATCACCTACGGTACCGACCCGGGCAAGGCCGGATTTATCACCGCAATGTACATTCTCATCGTGCCGGTGCTGGGATTGCTGTTTAAAAAGCACGTACCCGGTCGGCATTGGATATGCGTGGGGCTGGGTGTGGTCGGCTTGTTCATGCTGTGCATGACCGGCGGTCTGACCGAATTTTCGTTGACGGCGCTGTTTAGCGCCGATACGCTACGCAGCCTGACGCTGCAATCGTGCGACGTGTACGTCATCGTTTGCGCGGTGGTGTATTCGGTGCACATTTTACTGCTCGATCACTATTCGCCCCGGGTAGACCCGGTGCGGTTGTCGCAGGTGCAGTTTTTGGTAACGGCGGTGATCGCCACGGTGGCGGCGCTGCTGTTTGAGCAACCCTCCTGGGCGGAGATCGTCCGTTCGGGCGTGTCGATTTTGTATGCCGGCGTGCTGTCCAGCGGCGTGGCGTATACGCTGCAGGCGGTGGCACAGCGGTATGCCGATCCGACGGTGGCCTCTATGCTGATGAGCCTGGAATCGACCTTTGCGGTGCTGTCGGCGATCGCGTTTTACGCCATCACCACCGGCAACCCCAAGCTCCCCACCGGCTACGAGTGGCTGGGCATTGCTTTCATGTTTGTGGCCATCATGCTGTCGCAATGGCCGGAACGAAAACGCAAACAGGATCAGCACGTGTAAGGGCGATGCGTCATAGGGATGAATCGTTCAAAAATGGTGATTTTTGTCGTATAACTGCATCAAAAAAGGTGGCAATGCTTCAGCATTACCACCTTTTTTTCTTTGTTTCCGAATCAAAAATCTCACATTTTTGAATGCTTTGCAGTTTTGCGATTTAAGACTTTTTCTTGCAATAAAGCCGTAAGCCGTAGGAATACGGACGTATTTCAAGGTTTACGGC
>JAFUPS010000173.1 GCA_017481085.1 Clostridia bacterium
CAGCTCCATAGGGAACTGCTTCAGCACCAGCATATCCAGCGGCTCCCAGAAGTTGAGAGGGACTTCGCTCAATCCCAGCGGCCCGTGTAGCGTGTATTGCACAATGCTGATGATGCCGCATACCAGTAGCATCGCCAGCGCCGTAGAGCATACCGCCCGAAGCCGTGCCAGGCTGTTGATAACGGTGGTCATAATGAAATAGCCAATGGCCAGCACCGTCCACAGCAACGACATCAGCAGGCTGTGAACAGGGTGTAGCGAAACGGCAATGCTGATATACATCGTACCGATGTAGAAGAGCAGCAACCATCCAAGCTTGCCGATATGCGGCGAAAGCTTTTCCTTTTTGGCGCATCGCACGGCAAAGTACAGGGAGGGAAGAAGCATGGCGGCACCCAGATACTCCGGCAACAGAATGCCAAGCAACAGTATAAATACGCTACGGTACCAATCCTGCTGTAAAAACGTGCGGAATGCATCAAGCTTTTTACGGCAATAGGCCAGCGAGCGGCCTACGAGCTGTGTAGCGGACATAGCCGCCCTCCTTCCGTTTACCGAATATTTTTTATATCATACCACAAATTTCCGCAAATAGCAAGAGGATAAATACAGATACTAGCAAAGGGGTGATAACATGGATCAAGAGGACGAGCGCACACCGCGATTGATGGATACCAACGAGCAACCCGAAACACCGCAACAGCTTATCAATAAGTACGGTCGCTGCAACGTGCAGGATACCTGCGGCATTGCCAACGAGTATCCGCAGATCGCCCAGGGCCTGGCTAAAAACACCAAGCCGAAAGAATGGGGCGAGAAATAAGGAAAATATTTTAATAAAGAGTTCTTGACATTTTTTCGTAAACATGGTATGCTCCCATTGATAGCTAAAGACGTTGAGGGAGAGAGTACGCTTCTGCCAAAACACCAAGCGAGCCGGGGATGGTGTGAGCCCGGTGGGAGTAGGCATTTGCGGAAGATCACTCCGGAGTTGCAGGTCGAACGGGCTCGCCCCAGTAGAACCTGACGGTATCCTACCGTTATCGGGAACGCATATGTCAGTATGTGGAGAATGGGTGGTATACATCGAAGTGATAAGCTTCGTCCTGTTTTTCAGGGCGAAGCTTTTTTGATGCCTGTTTCGCATACACCAACATCATGGCAGGAGGCAGAAACAAATGTACGAAAAAGTATCAACAGACATGAATTTTGTCGAACGCGAAGCCGGCGTTGCGGATTTCTGGATCCGCAACCACGTGTTCGAGAAGAGCATCGAGGAGCGTCAGGCTGCGCCGTCCTACGTGTTTTACGACGGTCCGCCCACGGCGAACGGTAAGCCGCACATCGGCCACGTGCTGACGCGCGTTATCAAGGATATGATTCCGCGCTACCGCACCATGAAGGGCTATATGGTGCCGCGTAAGGCCGGTTGGGATACCCACGGTCTGCCGGTCGAGCTGGAGGTCGAGAAAAAGCTCGGCATCGAAGGCAAAGAGCAGATCGAGGCCTACGGTCTGGAGCCGTTCATCAAGGAATGCAAGGAAAGCGTTTGGAAATACAAGGGTATGTGGGAGGAATTCTCCAAGAAGGTCGCGTTCTGGGCCGATATGGACGATCCCTACATCACCTACGATAACAACTTCATCGAGTCCGAATGGTGGGCGCTGAAGCAGATCTGGGATAAGGGTCTGCTGTACAAGGGCTTTAAGATCGTGCCGTATTGTCCGCGTTGCGGTACGCCGCTGTCCTCGCACGAGGTGGCGCAGGGCTACAAGTGCGTCAAAGAGCGCTCGGCGGTCGTCCGCTTCCGCGTGAAGGGGGAGGACGCCTACTTCCTCGCCTGGACCACCACCCCGTGGACGCTGCCGTCCAACGTGGCGCTGTGCGTCAATCCGCGCGATACTTACTGCAAGGTCAAGGCGGCGGACGGCCGTGTGTACTACATGGCTGAGGCACTGCTCGACCGTGTGCTCGGCAAGCTCGCCGATAAAGAGACCGGCACACCGGCTTACGAGGTGCTGGAGTCCATGCCCGGCGCGGCGCTGGAGCACCGCGAATACGAGCCGTTGTTTGCCTGCGCGGCAGAGCCGGCCAAAAAGCAGAACAAAAAAGCGCATTTCGTCACCTGCGACGATTACGTATCCATGTCTGACGGTACCGGTATTGTGCACATCGCACCGGCCTTTGGTGAGGATGACGCACGCATCGGCCGCCGCTACGACCTGCCGTTCGTGCAGTTTGTGGACGGTGCCGGTAACATGACGGCCGAAACGCCGTACGCCGGTCTGTTTGTCAAAGATGCCGACCCGAAGGTGTTGGTCGACCTGGACAAGGAAGGGTTGCTGTTTGATGCGCCGAAGTTCGAGCACGACTATCCGTTCTGCTGGCGCTGTGATACGCCGCTCATCTACTATGCCCGCGACACGTGGTTTATCAAGATGACCGACGTCAAGGACGACCTCATCCGCAACAACAACACCGTCAACTGGATTCCGGAGAGTATCGGCAAGGGCCGCTTCGGCGATTGGCTGGAAAACGTGCAGGATTGGGGCATCAGCCGTAACCGTTATTGGGGCACGCCGCTGAACATTTGGGAGTGCAGCTGCGGTCACCGTCATTCGGTCGGCTCTATCGCCGAGCTGAAGGAAATGTCGGATAACTGCCCGGACGATATTGAGCTTCACCGTCCGTATGTCGATGCGGTCACGCTTAACTGTCCGCAATGCGGCGGTCAGATGAAGCGCGTGCCGGAGGTTATCGACTGCTGGTTCGACTCGGGTGCAATGCCGTTTGCACAGCACCACTATCCGTTTGAAAACAAAGATCTGTTCGAAGCGCAGTTCCCGGCCGACTTCATCTCCGAGGCTGTCGACCAGACACGCGGCTGGTTCTACTCGCTGCTGGCGATCTCCACGCTGCTGTTTAATAAAGCGCCGTATAAAAACGTTATCGTTCTCGGCCACGTGCAGGACGAAAACGGACAGAAGATGTCCAAGTCCAAGGGCAACGCCGTCGATCCGATGGAGGCCCTCACCACCTACGGTGCGGACGCCATCCGCTGGTATTTCTACACCAACTCCGCACCGTGGCTGCCCAACCGCTTCCACGGCAAGGCGGTCATCGAAGGCCAACGCAAGTTCCTCTCCACGCTGTGGAATACCTACGCGTTCTTCGTGCAGTACGCCAACATCGACGATTTTGACGCCACTAAGTACACGCTGGAATACGATAAGCTGTCGGTCATGGATAAATGGCTGCTGTCCCGTATGAACAGCATGGTGCAGGGCGTGGACGAAAACCTTGGTAACTACCGCATTCCGGAAGCTGCACGCGTTCTGCAAAATTTTGTGGATGACCTCAGTAACTGGTATGTCCGTCGCGGCCGTGACCGCTATAAGGCGGAGGGGATGCCGCAGGATAAGATCAATGCGTATATGACGCTGTATACCGCGCTGGTCACTACCGCCAAGGTTGCCGCCCCGATGATTCCGTTTATGGCGGAAAGCATCTATCGCAACCTGGTTTGCGTCAACGATGCCACCGCACCGGAAAGCGTGCATTTGTGCGCTTTCCCGGAGGTCAACACCGCGTGGATCGATAAGCAACTGGAAGCGGATATGGACGTTGTGCTAAAGGTCGTCGTGCTCGGTCGCGCGGCCCGTGCCGGTGCCAATCTCAAAAACCGTCAGCCGCTGGCCGGTATGGTGGTGATTGCGGATGCCGCTCTTGGCCAATACTACGATGACATCATCGCAGATGAGCTGAACGTCCACGGCGTCACCTTCTCGGATGACCCGGATCAGTTTGTCAGCTACACCTTCAAGCCGCAGCTTAAGACGGTGGGCCCGAAATTCGGCCCGAAGCTGGGTGCGATCCGCCAGTTGCTGCCGACGATTGACGGTTCGGCGGCGAAAAAGGAGCTGGATACCGCCGGTCATCTGACGTTGCATCTGGCTGATGGCGATATCGAGCTGCTGCCGGAGGATCTGCTGATCGACACCGTGCCGAAGGAGGGTTATTTCACCCTCACCGATAACGGCATCACCGTGGCGATCGACACGACGCTGACCGATGAGCTGATCGAAGAAGGCAACGTCCGTGAGCTGGCCAGCAAGATCCAGACCATGCGTAAGGAGTGTGGCTTCCAGGTAGCCGATAGCGTACGTGTTACGCTGTCGGGTGCCGAGAGTATGACCGCTCTGGCCCCGAAGGTCGCACAGCTCATTTCCGGTGAGGTCGTTGTGGGCGAGCCGTCCGGCGAATGCGTGAAGGAATGGAACGTCAACGGTGAGACCGTGACCATTGCGCTGGTCAAGCTGTAATCGTGAACAAATTATAAACTTGTCCGCAGACACTTGCTTTTCACGCACAATTCCTTTATAATGTCTTTAAATCTTTTATATTTGGAGGTAACAAGCTATGACTCTGTATAACGTTCTTCCGCTGTTGGCGGACGCTACTCAGGCTACCGGCAACGGCGGCGCCGAGGAGCTCGGTTTCTGGGGCCAGTGGGGCTCGCTCATCATGATCGTCGGTATTTTCGTGGTGATGTATTTCCTCATGATCCGTCCGCAGAAGAAGCAGCAGAAGGAAGAAAAGAAAATGCGCGACAGCCTGCGCAAGGGTGATGATATCACCACCATCGGCGGCATTGTCGGTAAGGTGCTGAATGTCAAAGAGGATACGCTCATCATCGAGACCGGCGGCGACCGCAACAAGATGACCATCAAAAAGTGGGCTGTGCAGAGCTGTGAGACTGTGCACGACGATCCGGTTGAGGATGACGACGATCTCGACGACGACGAATAAGTGATATTTCCGCATACCGCCGCATACAGTAGTGATAACTATTGTAAATGGCGGTGATGGGGAATGAGATCATCAGATACCACAAGCTTTTGGCATAAGACCGGCGTTCCCGTGCTGTGGGGCACAGGCATCGGAGGGGTACTGTGTATCCTGTTTTTGCTGTTGATGGCAGCGGTGATGACGGCGCTGGATATGCCGGCGTCGGCGGTCACGCCGTTGGCCATTACCGCCGGTGCGGCGGGTGCGCTGTTTGGCGGTGCGGTGGCCGGTTGGCTCGGGAAAACGCAGGGCTGGCTGTCCGGTGCGTTGACCGGAGCACTGCTGTTTGTGCTTGTGGCGATTGCCGGCTCGGCCTTTTCGCTGGAGTCCGGGTGGTCGCATCAGCTTCTCAAGGCGGTCATTTTTGTGCTTTGCGGGGCTGTGGGCGGTGTGGTAGGCGTTAACCTGCGCCACCGCTGAGAGAAAGAGTAAAGCCGGCCGGATCCCGGTCGGCTTTTTCTTCAGTTCTAACTTGTCCGTCTGCCTCATATAATGCGGTGAGGTGAGAACGATGAAACGGACAAGTTGGTCGCGTGGTGCCAAACGGTTGTCGTGCTTTTTCCGCACTCGTTGGCGCTTGCTGGTATTTTTGGCATTGTTGATTGCCGGCTTTGCGGTCGGTTGTGTGTGGTTTGACCTGCAACCGGCGGTGTGGCAGGAACGCCTGCGACCGTGGTTGCAAACGGCTGAGAATGCTACATGGCTGTCGGTCGGCAGCACGGCGTGCTTGTATCGCTGGTGCTTGCTGGCCGTTCTGTTGGCGGCATCGGTATCGGTGTACGGATTGCCGTTTACAGCGGCTGTGCCGTTTGCTTACGGCGGCCTGCTGGGGCTTTCACAATGCTATTGGTACGCACAAGGGGCTGCGGAAATATGGACCGCCGCCCTGCAGGTGCTGTTGCCTGCCGTGCCACAAGCCGTGGCGGTACTGATGGCATCCGCCGAGGCCTCGCGCATGACCGTTGCACTGGCCGGGCAATTGTTGCCCGGGGGCAGTCATGTCGGCCTATGGTCACTGTGGCGGCTGTGTATGCTGCGGTTTTTGCTGTTTTTTGGGCTGGCGACGGTTTCCGGTGCGCTGGAAACAGCCGCACGGCTGTGTTTCTAATCAATCAGGATCAGAAAAGAGGAAGAAGTTATGGGACTTTTCAGTGGATGGGCTAATCGCTACGATCGTCCGGGCAAGGGTGTCTCCAAGGATGCACCGCAGAAGAAGGCGTTTTTCGTCTTTTGGGAGATCTATGCGCGTAAATTCTGGAAGCTGTGCGTGGCTAACCTGCTGTTTGTGCTGGTCAATATTCCGTTGGTGACGCGCGGCATGGCCGATGCCGGTCTTGCTTATATCACGCGCAATTTCTCTCGCGAGAAGCACGCATTCGTCGCTTCCGATTTCTTTGAGACCATCAAGAAAAACTGGAAGCAGGCATTGCCGGTGGGTATCATCAACCTGCTGCTGACGGCGTTGATCGTCTATACGGTCAGCGTGTATTACTTCAATGCAACGGAAAGTACGCTTTCTTTTATTGGTTTGGCCTTGACCGGCAGTGTGTACGTCATCTTTACGGTGATGAAATATTACATTCCGTTTTTGATGATCACGTTCAAGTACAATCTCCGTGCCATCTACAAAAACGCGATGTTCTTGGTGGGCGTGGGCTGGAAGGCCAATCTGGTGGTATCCGGCGTGCTGTTGCTGTGCTACGCGCTGATCGTTATGCTGGTGCTGTTGCTCGATTCCATCGGTATCGGTCTGGCTATTCTGCTGTATTTCTTCGTATTTCCGGCCTTCCGTTCGTTCCTCATCCAGTTTGCCATTTTCCCGACCATCAAGCGTGTGATCATCGATCCGTACTATGAAGCGCATCCGGACGAGGATAAGGACAAGCGCCGCGATTTAAACCTCGAGGTTGAGGAAGAACCGGCGTCGGAGGATGAGGTTATCTTCGTTGACCGCGGCGAAACCAAGCCGGAGGAGACTAAAGAGGAAAAGAAGCCGGCCCGCACCATTCCGCGTCAGTATACCGAAGCGGAAATGCGCCGCCTGGAAAATAAGCGCCGTCAATCCGACGATGATGACGACACGATTTGAGAGTGAATAGTATGACGGAAACGGAAAAGATGCTCGCCGGAAAGCTGTACGATCCTTCCGACGAAGAGCTGACGACCCGTCGCGTGCGTGCACACAATCTGTCGAAGGATTATAACGACACCTACGAGCAGGAGTCCGAAAAACGCGAGCGGATTTTGAATGAACTACTGCCAAACCGCGGCAGTAATACCTACCTGCAAGGGCCGGTACAGTTTGACTATGGTGTGTATACGACCGTTGGGGACAATTGTTTTTTCAATTTCAATTTCACGGTGCTGGATTGCTGTCCGGTCACCATCGGCAACGACGTATTTATCGGCCCGAACGGTTCGCTGATGACGCCGATCCACCCGATGCTGCCGGCAGAACGCAATCTCCGCCAACGCGAGGACGGCACGTGGTACGATCTGGAATACGCTGCCCCCATCGTCATTGAGGACGGCTGCTGGCTGGCTTCAAACGTGACGGTATGCGGCGGTGTCACCATCGGTGCCGGCACGGTGATCGGCGCCGGTAGTGTGGTCACTCGAGATATTCCGGCCGGTGTGTTTGCCGCCGGCAATCCCTGCCGTGTGATCCGACCGCTGACCGAGGCGGATTCGACAAAATACAAATCCCATCTGTGGTAATAAAAAACGCTTTGAGCACGGCTCAAAGCGTTTTTTGTTATGCATTCGGCAAGGCTTGTACCCACGCATACAACGCGGCAAAATCGCCGTGTTGATAGGCGTTTATATCCCGCTCCTTGCGGTTGATGAGATGGTCGGTCAATAGCCATACCGAAAGCCCTGCGGCGCGGCCTGCCTGCATATCTTCCTCCACGTCATTGCCCACCATGGCGCAATCGGCAGGGGATAATCTCAGCACCTGCAGGATCTCGTCGTAATAGGCCGGGTTTGGCTTGCAGAAATGCGAGTTTTCAAAATGCGTGACGTATTCGAAATCCGCCGGATCCAGCCCTGCCCAGCGCAGGCGTTCCACCTGTGCCGATTCCGGGAACAGCGGGTTGGTCGCCACGATCAACCGATACCCTTTTTCCTTTAGCAACGCCACGCATTTGGCGGCGTAGGCGTTGGGCGTTACCTGCTGTGAAGTCAGCTTGAAATCGGTTTCATAAAAGCGGTCAAAAACGGTTCGGTCACCGTTCCAGTTTGGGAAATGCCTTTCAAATACTTCCCAAAACCGCACGGCGTTTGTCGCGCTGCCGTCGTTCTTGACCATGGCCTTCATGCCGTCCCACAGCATAGCGACCATGGCATCTTTATCGAAACCGAGCGGTGCGGCAAACCGCGTCAGACCGCCGAAATAGGCACGGGAAAAGTCCTCCTGGCTCATGGGCAGCAGCGTGCCGTCCATATCGAATAAAATGGCTTTCATGGTATCACGTCCTTTGGGGACATTATACCATAAAAGAGTTGAAAAATCAATGCGTTTCGGCCAATTCCATGTTGGTGCGCAGCCGCCGAATGATCTTTTTCTCCAGCCGGGAGATGTACGATTGCGAGATGCCCAGCAGATCGGCCACCTCCTTTTGCGTGTGCTCTTTTTCCCCGTCCATACCGAAGCGCATGCGCACGATCTCCTGTTCGCGCGGTGACAGCTCCGATACAAACCGCCGCAATAGTTGCCGTTCGGTCTCACGCTCCAGCGGTTGGTTGACGATATCCGGCTCGCTGCCGAGAATGTCCGAAAGGCATAGCTCGTTGCCGTTCCAATCCACGTTCAGCGGCTCGTCGATCGACATCTCATTGCGCATGGGTGCCGCCTTGCGCAACACCATCAGAATTTCGTTTTCAATGCAACGCGAGGAATAGGTGGCGAGCTTGATCTGCCGGTTGGGGCAGAAGGTATTGACCGCTTTGATCAGCCCGATAGTGCCAATAGAAATCAGGTCCTCAATGCCAATGCCGGAATTTTCAAACTTCCGTGCAATATACACCACCAACCGCAGATTGCGTGTGATGAGTAGCTCGCGTGCGTTTTCATCACCCTCTGCAATGCGTGCCAATGCCTCGGCTTCTTCTTCGGGCGTCAGCGGCTGGGGGAGTGTATCAAAGCCGTGTATGTATAAGAGCTCGCGTGGCGGTATCCACGCCGCCAGCCATGCCCGGAGCTTACTTAACAAGGTCATACCGTTTCCATCCTTTCTGTCGTCAGCAGTTCAATGACGGGTGTCCCAATCACGGCTTGAAATTCGCCGTATCCAAGTGTATCAGCCACCGCTATGTATACGCCGGTAATATCTTGCGCCGGCCGCAGACCGGCCTGCAGCATCACCCGGTGCGGCTTAAATGCCGGGCGTAAGCTGTCACCGTCTACCGTGTGCGTAGGAATCATCCGAAAGCCCATGGCCGCCGCTTGCTCGGGGGTTTCCGGCAACTGCCAATTCTCCAGCGCCCGGCGCTCCGCCACAATGACCGGTGCGCCCGAAAACGTCTCGGTCAACAGATTGCCGCTGTCGTACAACGCCGTCATTTCGGCGGTTTTTCCGTCCAACTCTACGGTAATACGGTAGGTGTGCTGGCCGAATAACTTGGGGCGCGCCAGCTTTTCAAAGGCGGTGAGCATCGCATAGCTGATGACTGTCATTAACACCAGCGTGATCGGTGGTATATCGTAATATACCGTGCCGTTTAGGACCTGAAATCCGATGGGCGAAAAGAGCCGGTAAATCAGCGTACAGATGCCCGAAAATCCGGCTGACAGCAGATATAGCGTCGCCAAACTTTTGCCGTAGCCGCGCCAACTGTGCCATGCAAATGCTACCCGTACCATCACGGCTGCCACACCAACGTCTATCGCCGCTGCGCCCCACCACGGCAACGGTGGCAGAAGCACCGTGCAAGCGGCGACCGCCCCAACACCGGCGGCGGCAATCAAGCGCCATCGTCGATGGGGGAGATGCCCCCACGCCGCCACCGCGGTCAACAGCAGAAAATCAATAAACAGGTTGAGTGCAATCAGCACGTCCAGATAAATGACCGGCAAGAGGCATTCCTTCTTTCGCTTTTCAGTATACCGCCGCACGACGGCAAAGAATGCCGAAGAGTGGCGAGTGACCGAAAAATTTTTCATTAAGTCGCGCGTATTTAAGTTGTATTTTTATCTTACTTGTGTTATAGTATTAGATGATTATGATTTTTATGATGAGGGAGTGCGCGCAAATGGATACTAGGATCAGCAAAACGGTATGGGTAGGCTCGGTTGCGGTGGGTGGCGGTCACCCCATTTCGGTGCAATCGATGCTCAATGTTCCGGCGTCGGATATCGACGGCAACGTTCGCCAGGCGCAGGAATTGCAGGCGGCCGGTGTGGAGATCCTGCGCACTGCTGTTCCCGATATGGAGGCCGTCCGTTTAGTGGCGGCGTTGAAGGAAGCGGTGGACGTACCGATCGTGGCGGATATCCATTTCGACTATCGTCTGGCGCTGGAATGTGCGGCCGCCGGCGTGGACAAGATCCGCATCAATCCCGGAAACATCGGCGACGACAGCCGCGTAAAAGCGGTGGCAGATGCGTGCCGTCAGAGGCATATTCCCATTCGAATAGGTGTGTATTCCGGATCGCTGGAACAGCAGTTTTTGGAAAAATACGGTCATCCCACTG
>JAFUPS010000174.1 GCA_017481085.1 Clostridia bacterium
CCTTTCCGGCAAATCGGTCATTCCGTTCGTCATCGGTATCGGCTGTGCCGTGCCGGGTGTCATGGCCAGCCGCACCATCCGCAACGAGCGTGAGCGCCGCGCTACCGCCATGCTGACACCGTTCATGCCCTGCGGCGCGAAGATTCCGGTCATCTCGCTGTTTGCCGGTGCGTTCTTCGATAATGCCGGTTGGGTGAGCTTTACCATGTATGCAGTTGGTATCGTACTTATCTTCCTGTGCGCGTTGCTCGTTAACAGCATCGCCGGCTATAAGGAGCGCAAATCCTTCTTCATCATCGAACTGCCGGAATACAAAGTCCCGAGCTTTTGGGGTGCGTTCAAATCCATGTGCAGCCGTGGCTGGTCCTATATTGTGAAGGTCGCCACCATCATCCTGCTGTGCAACATGGTTGTGCAGATCATGCAGACCTTCGATTGGAGCTTCCGTGTGGCCGAGTCTGCCGATACGTCCATCCTTGCATCTATCGGTGCGCCGTTTGCCTACCTGCTCGTCCCGATCGTGGGTGTGTTGAGCTGGCAGTTGGCTGCCGCAACCATCACCGGTTTCATTGCCAAAGAGAACGTTGTCGGTACGCTGGCGGTCTGCTTTGTCGGCTTGGAAAACCTCATCGACACCGAAGAGCTGGCGCTGATGGAAGGTGCCGGTGCGGAGGTCGCCGGCGTGATGGCGATCACCAAGGTGGCGGCGCTGGCGTATCTGATGTTCAACTTGTACTCACCGCCGTGCTTTGCGGCTATCGGTGCTATGAACGCCGAAATGAAGAGTGCCAAATGGCTGTGGGGCGGTATCGGCCTGCAGTTGGGAGTCGGCTATACCATCGGCTACCTCGTGTATACCATTGGCACGCTGATTGCCGATCCGTCGGCGCTGAGCATTGGTCCGGCGATTGCCGGTCTGGTGGCGGTGCTGGTCATGGCGGCTGTCGTCATCTATCTCGTCAACAACACCAACAAGAAACTGAAAGCGGAATACGCGCTGAAGAAATAAGCTATGAACTACGTTGATTACATTATCATTGCAATCGTTTTGTGCATCATCGCCGGTATCGTGTTTTACCTGTATAAGGCCAAAAAACGGGGAGAAAAATGCATTGGCTGTCCGTATGCCAAGCAATGCGGTGGCAAATGCAGCGGTAGCTGTGAACACAAAACCGAATAAAACAAAAAAGGCGAGTGGAAGTTTCCACTCGCCTTTTACTTACGCCTTTGGATACTGTAATTTTTCCGGTGTCCAGCCGGTAAGTGCCGTCACCATCGCCGCCGCTTGCACCTTGGCACCGGGCAGATCGTGTTCCTTGTAGTTGCCGCACTCAATGGCCGTGCTGCCGGGGATAACACCCTCAAAACCTGCCACAAACGCCAGCGTTTCCTGTACCAGCGCGATCACGTCGGCCTCTGCCATATCGCGCACCAGGAAATAAAACCCGGTGCGACAGCCCATCGGCCCGAAATAGATCACCTTCTCTGCCAAACGGCTGTTGCGCGCGTAGGTGGCAAATAGATGCTCGATGGTATGCATCACCGCGTTCGGCAAAAAAGGGGGAGTATTCGGCCGCACAAACCGCAGGTCGTAGGTGACAACGTCGCCATCCTGCCGGGAGGTGTACAGACCCGGCACCAGCACGTCGTGATCGATCTCAAAACTCGCAATTCGTTTCATGTGTAGCCCTCACTTTCTGTTTCTATTATGACAGAAACTATCGGCAAATGCAACCCCTTAACGGCTCATACTTGCAATTTTCAATTATATGTGATATACTAAGCATATCTTTAGGCTTGCAGAAAGGAGGCGGCGCTGAAATGATCGTTCAGCAACCGAAATACCGTTCGGAATGGGAAGCGTTTTGGAAGCACATCGTCAACGCCGTGTATCCCTATTGCTACTATATCGGCGTGTACACCGTCCGTATGTTCCGCAGCGGCTGTGCGCGTCTGAAAAAGCTGCTGCAGCCGGTTGGCCGGTTGTTTTATGCGCTTTGGCAGATAATCGTCATGACACGCGTGGAAAACCTGCGCGAAGAGCGTGATCGCCGGCGGCATCAGCTGCAGGTGGAAAAGGAAAAGATCGCCGCGCTGTGGGAGGAAGACCGACCGCGTGCGGTTTTGCATCGCCTTCTGTATCCGTTCCGTGCGGCATGGATTTTCCGTCGCTTGTGGCTGACTGGTTTCAACTATCTGGCACCGTTGGCGGCGATTTGCGCTATGGCGATTACGATCAATCAATGGTCAAGCGCCACCTATGCGTTGTACGTTTCTTTCCAAGGGCAGGAGATCGGCTACGTGCAGGACGAGTCGGTGTTTGAGGACGGTCTGGAGCTGGCGCAAAGTCGCGTGGCCGCTATCGATAATAGTACGCCGCTGTCTGCCAATGCCGCCAATATGGCCATCCGCACGGTGCAGCAGGGTGAACTGCTCACCGATTACGACGTGTGCAACGCTATTCTGCGTGCGTACGGAGATGAAGTCAGCCAGTTGACCGGTCTGTACGTCAACGGTACGTTGATCGGTGCGTTGGAATCGCGTGGAGCGGTGCAGGGGCTGTTAGACAGTATTTTGGAGCAGGCTCGTGCCAAGAGTGCCAAAAAGGAGACGGTCACGTTTCTTGAAACTATCGAGATCGTTCCCGGCTTGTATCCGTCGGTCTCGTTGCTCACCGAGGAGCGTATGCGTGAGTTGCTCACCGATAAGACCATCACGCAAGAGACGTACACCGTCACCGAGGGGGATACACTTTCTTCTATCGCCCGTGAGCATAATATATCGCGCTTGCAGCTTATCAGCTATAATAAGAATTTGTCGGATAAGACGTTGACCGTTGGTCAGGAGCTGGTGGTCAAGCCGTCGTATGCATATTTGCATATTCAGTCCAGCCGCACCGAGGTAGAGGTTAGCTATCTGCCGTTTGAAACGGTGACGGTGAAAGATTATAACTGCTATATAGGCGATAACTACGTTAAGGTCAAGGGTGTCAAGGGCCAGGTCGAGACCACCTACGAGATCATTTCTATCGACGGCGAGGAGATGTCGCGAAAAACCGTTTCGCGCGTGCAAACCAAAGATCCTATCACGCAGGTCAACGCGCAGGGCGCGAAGAATATCGGTTCGGGCAGCGGTGTGGCAGGCGACGGTATTGCCACCGGCCGATTCATCTGGCCGATTCCGGGCTGGTACTTTGTGTCCTCCGGCTTCGGCTGGCGACCGGGTGAATTCCACAAGGGCATCGATATTTATCAGCATGGCATCTACGGTGCCAGCATTGTCGCCGTTGATGGCGGCCGGGTCAAAAAGGTCGTATACGGCTGGGGTGGCGGTTACGGTAACCACGTCATCGTCGACCACGGCAACGGCTACGAATCCTACTACACGCACTGTTCAGCTATACTGGTATCGGTTGGTGATAAGGTCTCGCAAGGCCAGTTGATCGCCAAGGTCGGTCGTTCCGGTCAGACCACCGGCCCCGGTATGCACTTCGAAATTCGTCGCAATGGGCAATATATCAATCCGTTGCCACTGCTCAATAAATGATAAAAGGTGAAGCTCTATGAAAACCGATATTGAGATCGCACAATCCTGCCATATGCAGCCCATCACCGAGGTGGCTGCCGCTGCCGGTATTTCCGAAAGCTATCTGGAGCCGTACGGAAAATACAAAGCAAAGATCGACTATTCGCTTCTGCGCGATAGCGATGCGTCCAACGGTAAGCTGATCCTCGTGACCGCCATCAATCCGACTCCGGCCGGCGAAGGCAAGACCACCACGACCATCGGCCTGGCGGATGCGTTGTCTCGCTTGGGCAAAAAGACGGTGATGGCACTGCGCGAGCCGTCGCTCGGGCCGGTATTCGGCATCAAGGGCGGCGCGGCCGGTGGCGGTTGGTCGCAGGTCGTGCCGATGGAGGA
>JAFUPS010000175.1 GCA_017481085.1 Clostridia bacterium
CATACGGGTGAACAGGCGACCCGCGGCACGCGAATGAGACCGCTTAATGCTGCTCGGTTCCCCGCCTGACATGGTTCACGGCGATCCGCCGCACGGGACCCATCCACCCGTATGCCGCACCACACGGCGTACGTAGTCACTATACCGTAATATTATAACCTATTTTTTATATGAATGCAAGAGGTCAAACGCATAAATTTTCCGCATTTGAGCAACCTATTTTTATCCCTACGTGAGGAAAGGAGTTTGAAAGCGATGTGCAATAAAGCAAGTGTGTGCAAAGGCATGGCGGTCGGCATGATGCTCGGCATGGTCGGCGGTGCGCTGGCGTGTCATTGGTGTCACAGCCACAAGCGGTTGTTGCGCCGTCAGGTCAATCTCACCGCCCGGAAGGTCGGGCATCTCATCGAAAACGTCAACGACCTGTTCTAATCAAAAAGAAGCCGTTTCTTCCGAAACGGCTTCTTTTTGCGGTTTGTGATTACATTCTCTCTTCGATGAAAGAGACCAGATCGCCAACGGTGGTGATCTTTTCGATATCCTCGTCCTGCACTTCCATGTGGAACTCTTCTTCGATCGACATGATCAGATCGACAACGTCCATCGAATCCGCGCCCAGATCGTCGTGGATACGGGTCGCTTCGGTCAGATCACCGGCCACATCACCGAACTGATCCTCAAGGATCGCCTTGACTTTTTCAAAAACCATGTGTTACCATCCTTCCGAAAAGTACGTCACAAATCCAAAATCCGTATAGACAGACGACAGGATTTGTGCTATAGTAGATGACAGTTGGAGTAACTGTACAGATAAATAGTATGCACTTTAGAGAGATTTGTCAATAGTTTTTCCAAAAATTCACAAAAATGCACAAGTGCCTTTTTGCTGGGAGTGGTTTCCATGAATAAACAAACGGTGCTGGTTGTCGGGCTTGGTCTCATTGGCGGCTCGCTTGCGATGGCGCTCACGCGCTCCGGTAAATATGTGGTGGTGGGCACCTCCCGCCGTATCGAGACGGTGGAAGAGGCGTTGGATGCCGGTGCGATCGCGCGCCCGGCCGATCCGAATACCTGGAGCGAGGCGGATATCGTGATGCTGTGCGTGTCGCCGTCGGCAACGGTGTCGCTGTTGCGGCAGCACGCAGCGGAGCTTCGTCCCGGCACGGTGGTGACCGACGTATGCGGCATCAAGCAAGCGATCGTGGAGGAATGCACGGCCGTCTGTCGTCCGCACGGCGTGCATTTTGTGGGTGCGCACCCCATGGCGGGTAAAGAGAAAAACGGTTTTGAGCACGCGGATGCCGATCTGTTCCGTGGCGCCAGCTACATCCTCACTCCCACGGACGAAACGCCGGAGACAGCGGTGGAGACGATGCGAGAGCTGGCGTTGACGCTCGGTTGCGCCCGGGTGACCGTCACCACTCCCGAAAATCACGACCGTATGATCGCGTATACCAGCCAGATCCCGCACGTGCTAGCCGGTGCGTACGTTTCCTCGCCGCGTTGTGCCGAGCACGTCGGCTATGCCGCCGGCAGTTATCGTGACGTATCGCGCGTGGCGACCATCGACGAGGGGTTATGGTCGGAGCTGTTTCTGCTTAACCGTGAGCAACTGGGTGCCGAGTTGGATGAACTCATTGGCAATCTGCAGAGTTACCGGCAGGCGTTGTCGGCATCCGATGCAGAGAAGCTCAAAGAGCTGATCCGCTTTGGCCGCGAGAGCAAGCAGCGTTTCGGCTGATGCGCATAATATATAATGTATAATAGGTATGATAATCAACGAGAGGATTTTTCTTCATGGCTGAAAATTTTTTCTGTTCGGCAGATACACAATATCGCGATCCGTTCGGGCCGGTTGCCGAGGGCACAGCGGTCCGTTTCCGCGTGCGCACTCCACGCGACTGGTCGGTAAACGGTGTGGAGCTTTGCGTGAACGGTGACGATATCGTGCCGATTGGCATCGATCTGCAATGGGTCGCTATGGACGGCGATACCCACGAATGGTGGGAATGTCGCTGGACACCGCCGGCGGTGGGATTGTATTTCTATCATTTTGTGCTCAAGACCCCGGACGGCCCCTGCACGTTAAGCCGCGGTCGCGGCGGCAACGCGGTGGCACACGGTGGTTTGGTGTTGCCCGAAAGCTGGCAGCTCACCTGCTACGCCGCTGATTTCACCACGCCCGATTGGTTGGCAGGCGGTGTGATGTATCAAATTTTCCCCGACCGGTTTGCGGCGTCCGGCAACCCGAAATCCGGTGTCCCCGGCGACCGCGTGCTGCACGGAACGTGGGGCGAGCAACCCGAATGGCGCCCGGATGCGCTCGGCCGGGTGCTCAACAACGATTTCTTCGGCGGCGACCTCGCCGGTATCACCGCGCATTTGGATGATTTAGCGGCGCTGGGCGTAACTTGTTTGTATCTCAACCCCATCTTTGAGTCGCACAGCAATCACCGCTACGATACGTCCGACTATGAGCGCGTTGACCCGCTGCTCGGCGACGAGGCCGATCTGCGCACACTGTGTGCCGAGGCAAAAAAGCGCGGCATTCGTGTACTGTTGGACGGCGTGTTTTCGCACACCGGCTCGGACAGTCGCTATTTCAATCGGAAAAACCGCTACGATGAGATCGGCGCTTATCAATCGCCGACGTCGCCGTATGCGGCGTGGTATCATTTCCGTCGCTGGCCGGACGACTACGCCGGCTGGTGGGGGTTCGATACGCTGCCGGAGGTCAACGAGACCAATCCTTCTTATATGGAGTATATCACCGGCGAAAACGGCATTCTGCGTCGTTGGCTGCGCTGCGGTGTCTCCGGTTGGCGTCTGGACGTGGCCGACGAGCTGCCGGATGAGTTTCTGGATGCATTGCGCCGTGCAGTCAAAGCGGAAAATGCGGAGGCACTGGTGCTCGGTGAAGTGTGGGAGGATGCGAGCAACAAGTTCAGCTACGGGCATCGCCGCCGGTATCTGCTGGGCGATCAGCTGGACAGCGTGATGAACTACCCCTTCCGTGACGCGATCCTCGGGTTTTTGCACGGCAGTAAGTCGGAGGATTTCCACGATTGCATCCTACGCATTGCGGAAAATTATCCGCCGCAGGTGTTGCGCCTGCTGATGAATCATATCGGTACGCACGATACGGAGCGTGCGCTGACGGTGCTGGCCGGTGAACCGGCCGGCGGCCGCGGTCGCCGCTGGCAATCAGAGCAGACGCTGTCGCCGGAAGCCCGCGCACAGGGATTAAAGCTGATGCGCTTGGCGGCGGTGCTGCAATACTGTCTGCCGGGTGTGCCGAGTATCTACTACGGCGACGAGGCGGGCATGGAAGGCTACCGAGATCCGTTCAACCGTGGTTGCTATCCGTGGGGGCAGGAGGACCGTGCGCTGGTCGCGTGGTACGCCGGGCTTGGCAAGCTGCGCGCGCAGACGCCGGCGCTGGTCGATGGCTGCTATCTGCCGTGGCACATGGCCGACGAGCTGTTGATGTTTGAGCGCCGGTCGGCGAAAAGTCATCTGCTGTGCGCGGTCAATCGCGCCGATTGCGAGCAACGCGTGTCACTGCCGTGGAACTGGCAAGGTCTGCCGGTGGCGTTCGGTGATGCCGTCATCGACGGTCACACGCTGGTGATTCCGCCGTATAATTGTGCGATCATTACGAAAACTGTCCAATAAAAACGGAGGGTGGCGGCGTTTTTTGTGAACACCGCCGATCCCTTTAAAAACCGCAAATTTTTTTGAAAAAAACGCAAAAAAGGTGTTGACAATCGGAAAAGTGTGTGGTATGATAATCAAGCTGTCCAACAGCCGAGGTGCGCGTTGGAGAGAGCAGGACCTTGAAAATTAAACAATGTAAGACAGGAAGAAACGAAACA
>JAFUPS010000176.1 GCA_017481085.1 Clostridia bacterium
CAAGGTGCAGATCAACGACACGTGGGAATGCTCCACCGTGCCGTACGTTCCGGTATTCGGCTTGGTGGAGGAGCATATCGGGCGGCTGGCAACGCTGGGGGTGGATCATCTCATGCTCAGCTGGACGCTTGGCGGCGCACCCTCCCCCAACATCAAAATGGCAGCGCGGTATTTCTTTGACGAACAGACCGCCGACGATCCGCTGACCACGCTGTACGGCGAACACGCCAACACGGTGCGCCGTGCCACCGCCTGCTTTGACGAGGCATTCCGCGAATTTCCGTTTTGCATCGAAACGCTGTATACCGGCCCGCATTTTTCCGGCCCTGCCAACCTGCTGTATGCCGTCCCCAGCGGACAAACCGCCACCATGACCGGCTTCCCCTACGACGATCTGCGCACGTGGTGCGGCCCGTATCCGCCGACGGTGCTGGAGTCGCAGTTTGGCAAGCTCGCCGACAAATGGAAGCAGGGACTGGAGCTTCTCGCCGCCATGCCGCAGAACGAACTGACCGATATCGCCACCGCGTGCTACAACATATTCCGGTCGTCGTATAATCAGATCCGCTTCGTGCGCCTGCGCGAGCAGCAGGATACCGACGCCCTGCTTGCGGTGCTGGACGAGGAGGAGCAACTAGCCATCAGTCACTACCGGCTCACCCTGCGGCAACCGATGCTCGGCTACGAGGCCGCCAACCATTACGTCTACACGCCGCAGGCGTGCTTGGAAAAAGCCCTCAACTGCCGCCGTTTGAAGCACGAATTTACCCAATAAACAAAAGGACTATGACAGTTTTGGTGTCATAGTCCTTTTTGCTTATCTTACTTGTAATATTTGACTGCAGCCTCAAACATACGAATGTCGTAGTTGCCGGGGACATTGATATAGCAGCCTGCGCTGAAGCGCTCGCTGTGACCCATCTTACCAAATACTCTGCCATCCGGTGACGTGACACCTTCAATGGCGAACAACGAGCCGTTGGGGTTAAAGGCCGCATCCATGGTGGGAGCACCCTCCAGATCTACGTACTGGGTAGCGATCTGACCGTTCGCGGCTAGCTGCCGTGCCAGCTCCTCGGACCCAAAGAAACGACCCTCGCCGTGGGAAATGGGAACGTTTACGATATCCCCCACGTTCATCAGGCTCAACCAGGGGGACTGATTGGATGCTATCCGGGTACGAACGATTCGACTCTGATGCCGTGCGATGGTATTGAAGGTCAACGTGGGACAATCGGCATCGGTATCCATAATCTTACCGTAGGGCACCAGGCCCAGCTTGATCAACGCCTGAAAACCGTTGCAAATACCGCACATTAAACCGTCACGCTCTTCCAGCAGACGTGTTACCTGCTCCTTGATGGCCGGGTTGCGGAAGAACGCGGTGATAAACTTGGCTGAGCCATCCGGCTCATCGCCGCCGGAGAAACCGCCGGGAATGAAAATCATCTGACTTTCGGCAATCTTGGCGGCCACCGCCTCCACGCTTTCGGCCACGTCGTCAGCCGTGAGGTTGCGAATGACCGTGATCTCGGGCTCCGCACCTGCCGCCATAACAGCACGGGCTGAGTCATACTCACAGTTGGTCCCGGGGAATACCGGAATCAGCACCTTGGGCTTTGCCACCTTCACGGCAGGAGCAATGCCGCCACCCCCGTTGTGGGAGAAGACAGGCACTTCCTTCTCGGTTTCCTTGGTCTTGGTGGGATACACATCCTCCAGCACGGCTGTATGCAGATCATACAACTCCGCAATAGAGGCGCTGTCGTCCCCCAGAGTGATGACAGGCTCGGAAGTGGTCTGACCAAGCTTGATAACACCGGGGATTTCCACATCCTCAGTCAGTTCTGCCACCAGGAAGCCCCACAGACGACCCAAGTGCCAGTTTTCACCCAGCTCCGCAGTTGCCCGGAAGCCGATGCTGTTGCCGAAGGACATTTTCATAACAGCTTCACCGACACCATGCTCCACAGCCCACGCGGCCTTGACCTTGCCGGCCTTATGCAGATCATGAAACGCTTCCCAGGCGGCCTTCAGGCTTTCTGCGGATTCGTCCACAGGTCCGAACAGATAAACGGGGTGGCCGGCTTGCTTGAATTCGGGAGTCAGCACATCGCCAGCATCAATGGGAGCGATAGCGAAGGAGATCACCGTAGGCGGAACGTCCAGCTCCATAAACGTGCCGGACATAGAGTCCTTACCGCCAATAGCCGCGGCATTCAGCTCCAGTTGTGCGTCCAGCGCACCCAACAAGGCGGCGAAGGGTTTTCCCCACCGGGTAGGCTCGGTACGCAGTCTTTCGAAAAATTCCTGCAGAGTGAGGTAGACCTTCTTGTAGTCCGCACCGGCAGCAACCAACTTGGCAACGGAGCTGTAAATAGCGGCGTGCGCACCGGTATAGGGATCGATAGAAAGGTGATCGGGGTCGCAGCCCCAGGCAAAGAGGCTTCCCTGCTCGGTGAATTCACCGGGCAACACCGGCAGCTTAGCGGCCATCGCCTGAGCAGGTGTGGCCTGATTCTTGCCGCCGAACGGCATCAGCACAGAGCCGGCACCTATGGTAGAGTCAAAGCGCTCCACAAGACCTCTCTGGCTGGCGGTTTTCAGGTCGGAAGCCATCTCACGCAGGTCAGCATACAGAGGTTTGCTCAGGTCGGACAGGTCCTTTTTATCTACGCAGACATCGGCGTGCTTCACAGCGCCGTTGCTGTTTAGAAAATCACGGGACAGATTGGCAATCTCGTGACCCTTCCAGGTCATGACCATCCGGGTCTCCTCGGTCACGACAGCCACCCGATAGGCTTCCAGATTTTCCTTCCGGGCAAAGGCGATAAAGGCGTCCGCGTCCTTGGCTTCCACGCAAACGGCCATGCGCTCCTGCGATTCGGAAATCGCCAGCTCAGTACCGTCCAACCCGTCGTACTTCTTGCGAACAGCGTCCAGGTCGATGCGCAATCCATCGGCCAGCTCACCGATGGCAACGCAAACACCGCCTGCGCCGAAATCGTTGCAGCGCTTGATCAGCCGGGTGACCTGCGGATCGCGGAACAAACGCTGGATTTTCCGCTCCTCGGGAGCGTTGCCCTTCTGCACCTCAGAAGTCATGGTGGCAAGGCTCTTCATGTTGTGGCTCTTGGACGAGCCGGTAGCGCCGCCGATACCGTCACGGCCGGTACGACCGCGCAGCAGAATGATCACATCGCCGGCGGCAGGACGCTCACGGCGCACGTGAGCGGCAGGAACAGCACCCACGACCGCACCGCATTCCAAGCGCTTAGCTATAAACCCTTCGTGGTACAGCTCTGCTACGTGGCCGGTGGCCAAACCGATCTGATTGCCATACGAGGAATAGCCGGCCGCGGCCGTCTGGCACAGCTTTCTCTGCGAGAGCTTACCGGGCAGCGTTTCGTTCAAGGACTTTCGGGGATCACCTGCACCGGTAACACGCATCGCTTGATGAACGTAGGCACGACCGGACAGCGGATCACGAATGCAGCCGCCTATGCAGGTGGCCGCGCCACCGAAGGGCTCGATTTCAGTAGGATGATTGTGTGTCTCGTTTTTGAACATGAGCAGCCAGTCCTGCTCCTCGCCGTTGACGGTGGCCGTGACGTGGATGGAGCAGGCGTTGATTTCCTCGCTCTCATCAAGCTCGGGCAGCAGGCCGCGCTTTTTCAATACCTTCGCACCGATCGTGGCGATATCCATCAGCGTTTGAGGGCGCTTGGCAGCCTTTTCCTCGCCATACACCTCAATACGCGCATCCAAATACCGCTGATAGCTTTCCGCAACGGCGGCGTCATGGATCGTCACGTCATCCAAATGCGTAGAGAACGTGGTGTGGCGGCAATGGTCGGACCAATAGGTATCGACCACACGAATTTCGGTGATGGTGGGATCGCGGTGTTCCTCATCACGGAAATACGCCTGCAGAAACTTCAGATCGTCCAGGTCCATAGCAAGACCTAACCGGTTCAATAATGCTAACAGCTCTTCCTCATCCATGCCAATAAACCCGGTAACCGTAGCGACGGTCTCGGGAATGGCATATTCAACGGCCAGCGTCGTGGGCATTTCCAAAGATGCCTCCCGGCTTTCCACCGCGTTGATCACGTGCTTCTTGATAGCCGTGATCTGCTTGTCCGTCAGATCACCTGACAGGACGTACACCTTGGCGGTGTGAATGGTGGGACGGTTGCTCTGAGAGATGATCTGGATGCACTGCGCCGCCGAGTCCGCACGCTGGTCGTATTGACCGGGCAACGGCTCTACGGCAAACACGGTATCACCAACCGGAACGTCGTAGCTGACATCGTCCACCTGCGGCTCCGAAAAGACGGTGTTCACCGCATAGGAAAAGAGAGACTCATCGATGTTCTCGGCATCATATCGATTCAGAACACGGACGCCCTCCAACGCGTCGATCTGCAGAAAATCCTTGATTTCCTTTAACAAACCGTCCGCCTCATGGGTCTGACCGCTCTTTTTTTCTACGTAAACACGATAAACCATGCAGGGTATCCTCCTTATTTTTTGGCTGCCAACGCACGCTGACCAATGTCGCTGCGACTATAGGCGTTTCGGAATTTCACACCGGCGGAGAAGCGATAAGCCGCGACGATCGCTTCTGCCAGCGTGCTGCGGACAGCGGTAGTGCCGGTGACACGACCGCCGGAGGTGACCAATGCGCCGTTTTCCAGCTTAGCACCGGCTACGAAGGTGTGAGCAGCCGCCTGCTTAGACATGGTAAGTCGGTATCCTTTCTTGTAGCTTTCGGGATAGCCGTTGGACGCCTTGATAACACAGCAGGCATGCTTCTTGGAAAAACGGACCGGCGTTTTGGCAAGCGTTCCGTTGGTGCACGCCATCATGATGGTGAGCAGATCGCTTTTCAGCAAAGGCAGCACCACCTGCGTTTCCGGGTCACCGAAGCGGCAGTTATATTCAATGACCTTGGGCCCTTGGGGAGTCAGCATCAAACCGAAGTACAGACAGCCCCGGAAGGTGCGGCCTTCCTTCTTCATCGCCCGGATGGTAGGCAGGAAGATCTCCTTCATGCACTGCTTGGCGATCTCATCCGTATAGTAGGGATTGGGCGCGATAGTACCCATACCGCCGGTATTGAGTCCGGTATCGCCATCCCCTGCCCGCTTATGGTCCATGGAAGACACCATCGGCCGGACCACCCGACCGTCCGTAAACGCCAGCACACTGACTTCCGGACCGGTAAGAAATTCTTCGATAACCACCGTACTGCCGGATTTACCGAACTTGGCATTCGCCATCATATCGGTAACGGCCTGCTTAGCCTCTTCCCTCGTCTGAGCAATAATGACGCCCTTGCCCAACGCCAGACCGTCCGCCTTGACGACGGTGGGAATGGGCGCGGTATCCAGATAGGCAAGCGCCGCCGGGAGTTCGGTAAAGATTTCATAGGCGGCGGTGGGAATGCCATATTTCTTCATTAGATTTTTTGAAAACGCCTTACTGCCTTCGATGATGGCGGCGTTCGCTTTCGGGCCGAAGCAGGGAATGCCCTTTGCCTCCAGCGCGTCAACACAACCGAGGACCAGCGGATCGTCCGGGGCGACCACGGCATAGTCGATCCGGTTCTCCACGGCAAAGTCCACGATCCTTTCAATATCCGTAGCGCTGATATTCACACACGTGGCATCGGCGGCAATGCCGCCATTACCGGGCAGCGCATAGATCGTTTCCACATCGGGGTTCTTTTTCAACGAGCGGATAATGGCGTGCTCACGGCCACCGCCGCCCACAACAAGCAGTTTCATATATACCTCCATGCTTCTTTTTTTAGAAGCTCAAAACACACCGACAGGGGGCAGTCAAAAACTGTCCCCTGATGGTCATGATTCAATGGTGGAACAAACGCATGCCGGTAAAGGCCATAACGATGCCGCGGTTATCACATTCTTCGATAACCAGATTATCGCGGATGGAACCGCCCGGCTCGGCAATATACTTCACGCCGGACGCCGCGGCACGCTTAATGTTATCGGAAAACGGGAAAAAGGCATCGGATCCCAGCGCTACATCCTGACGGGAAGCCAGCCACGCTTTCTTCTCATCCTCGGTCAGTCGCTCCGGTTGCACGGTGAAGTAGTCCTGCCAAATGCCGTCGGCACAGACGTCCTCCTCGTTGCCGTTAATGTAGCCATCGATGACGTTATCCCGGTTGGCGCGCCCCAAGTCCTCACGGAACTGCAGCCCAAGCGTTTTGGGGTGCTGACGCAAAAACCAGGTGTCCGCCTTGGTGCCTGCCAAACGCGTACAATGGATACGGCTCTGCTGACCGGCACCGACGCCGATAGCCTGTCCGTCATAAGCGTAGCAAACCGAGTTGGACTGGGTATATTTCAGCGTGATCAGCGCCACGATCAGGTCGATCTTTGCAGACTCAGGCAGCTCCTTGTTGGCGGTAACGATGTTCTCCAGCAAATGCTCACCGATCTTAAAGTTGTTGCGGCCCTGCTCGAACGTGATGCCATAGACCTGCTTGCGCTCCTGCGCATCGGGGATGTAGCTGGCGTCGATCTTAACCACGTTGTAGCTACCCTTGCGCTTGGATTTCAGAATTTCCAGCGCCTCGTCGGTATATCCGGGAGCAATGATACCGTCCGACACCTCCGGCTTGATCAGCGCGGCGGTCATAGCGTCGCACACGTCAGATAGCGCCACCCAGTCTCCAAAGGAGCACATACGGTCGGTGCCACGGGCACGGACGTAAGCGCACGCCAACGGATTGTCGTCCAGACCTTCTACGTCTTCCACAAAACAGGCCTTCTTCAGTTCCGGCGGCAGCGGCTTGCCCACCGCCGCGGAGGTGGGAGAAACGTGCTTGAAAGAGGTGGCGCACGGGATACCCGTGGCTTCCTTCAGCTCCTTGACCAACTGCCAGGAGTTGAGGGCATCCATAAAGTTGATATAACCGGGACGGCCGTTCAGGATCTCAAAGGGCAGCTCGCTGCCGTCATGCATGTAGACAGACGCAGGAGTTTGATTGGGGTTACAGCCGTACTTCAGTTCAAAAGTCTTCATGTCGTTTCTCCTTTATTCATGCTTATTCAAAATTCTCTGCTCATACTCGTGAGTGGCGATATCGGTATACCGCACAAACAAAGAGATCTTATTGTTTTCGTTCAGATTTTCCCACAGCTCGGCGGTAAACACATCGATATCCGCCGGAATAGCCACACGCTCGGGTTCTCCCTGAAAAGTGGGGATCACCGGGGCACCATCGCATACATAGGTGTGCAGGAAGTGCCCGAGCCCGGCCGTTGCCGGATATTCCCAAAAGAACCGGGCGCAGGCAGTTCCCTCCGGATCGGCCGCTTTCAAAATCGACATCTTATAGCTACCGTCATTAGCCTGCAGGCCGGAGATGCGCGGCGTCCAGTTGGGACCGTCGTCCTCAAATGCCCGGGTGCGCAAAGCGGATTCCCAGCTTTCGCCCTTGGCAAGATACTCCCAAATGGTGTCGGTTTGATCGCCATTCGTGACGATCAGTCCGTTTCCTACCTCACGGACGGGATGGTAAATAATCAGGTGCGGATCTTTCATCAGCGCCGGATCGTGAGCCTCGGTGCGGATGCCGTCCGGCTCCTGAACAAACACGCGGTTACGGGAATTCACGCTGCGACCCATAATAAAGTAGGCCGCCACCGCCTTTTTTCCGTCGGGTGTAACGCCCAGCACGATGCCGCGGCCGGGATAGGTATTGGCAGAGAGCTTTTCGCTCATATGACCG
>JAFUPS010000177.1 GCA_017481085.1 Clostridia bacterium
CTTCTGTTCGTTGTTTTTGGTGGCGCTTGAAACAGTAAAAGCCATAGTTGATTACCCCTTTCTTTATTTCCACTTACCATGGATTTCGATATACACAGTCGTGTACGTTATGCCGACCGGTACCGGCGATAGAAGCCGGAATATCAGTTCCCCTGTGGTTTCATCGTACGAGCGACCGCCGGCCCACATTTCTGTGTTTGTTACCGAGATATGGGCGTGCAAACCGGTGGTATCGGCAGCAAACAAATGGCTCGGCACACTCACACGGATCTCTGCAGACTCATACATTTGACCTATCGCCGCCGTGACGGACTCCCCGATCCGGGAGATGATCTTGCGGCAGGTAAAGTCACCGCCCCGGTACTTGCGGTATTCCCAGCCGTCAGATGTCTCGCCGCTTTGGATCAAGTACGGCGTATCGGCCGTCTCTTTGCTTTCCGTTGGATTGTCGTTGCACGTACGCTCCCACAGCCTCTCCATCCAGTCTATGATCTGGCGAATCTGCTTTTCCACCGTAGCTCCGGTGATAAAGGGCCGTTCAACGCGGTTTGCCATTACACGTCACTCCCCTTTTCGTAAGTCTTGGTGATGGCGTAGATCTCCGCTTTGCCTTTGCCCTCAATGCGCAGGCGCAGGTGGTCGCAACGCTGCGGCGAGATCGGCACGGTCACAAAGCGGTGGGCGGTGGCGGTCTGCTTATAGACCTCCTGCCATTTGCCGCAGTCGTCATACTGCAGCAGGAAGCGCACCTCGGCGCCCTCGTGCACCGTCATGCGCACGTTCAGCTGCTTCAGGTATTTGAAGTTCAGCTCCGTCAGCAGGTTGCCCGTCTCGGCCATCCACTCGACGACCTCACCAAAAGCTGGATCGTCGTGCTCGGCGCGGTTTTCCTCTGCTGTCATCAATGATGCGTCGGTGCCCAAAATAAAGCCGTCGTCTGTAATCACAAACATACGGTTGCCATTCGGGAAAAACGCTTTCGCGTGCAGCTCGTCCTCCTTGTGCCACAGACCCTTGACCGTATCGTACACGAACATGCTCCATTCCTCCGTGCCGTACCGGCGCATCGAAACGTACAGCTTGTCGCCGTCCGTGCCGGCGGTAGCGCGCTCGTACCGCGCGTCCCCGAGCGCCGCCGAGATATTGGTGGAATCGTAGCCGTCGAACACGCGGATACCATCGATGGCGTGATAGTACGCCAGGCGGTTTATCACCGTGAGCGAGCCACCGCTACCACCATAAACGCCAACGATCGGCGCATCACGATAACCGTATTGAGCCGGGTAATCGCCAGACATCAGCCAATAGTGGTCCTGCTTGAAAAACAGCGGATGACCGTTGAAATTGACAGCACCGGTAAAGTCGCCGGACGGACCACAGGATGCCACGTAGCTGTCGGTGGAAATACCGGCAAAGGCGTTCCAGCTCTTGAAATTACCCGGCTGACTGGCGTAAATTTCATTGACGAACTCGCCGTATCGGTTATACCCGTATCGGCAGCCCCACAACCGATTGTTGCATTCCAGCACGAAATCCATATCCGGCACCTGCCGTTCAAGGCCGAAGGATATGAGATAACTCCCATCGATTGAATCCCATTGATACACATACGCTGACAGCAATTGGCTCATAGCTTTGTTGTCTATTACGCTGAAGACGCGGATTTCTTCGTCGTCTTTCCTGACAGTTTCAGGAAAGACGCACGCCCCCAGGGGCAAAAACTCCTCGTTGCAATCTCCGCGCGCTTCATAGTAGGTCGATGCCGTGACAGTCAGACTATCGCCATCCTCCACCTTGTCCAGAAATGCCAGGAGGACACCCTGCTCCTGCTCTCCTTCGAGCGCTATATGAATGTACAGCTTGCTAACCTCCACCCACTTCTGCGTAGCCTCGTTCCATTGCTTGATGGCAGCATCACTATCAAACGGATTGTAGTAAACTTCGCCATCCACTGCACCGGTTGCCAACTCGGAACTACATAATTTGGTAATCTCTCGCCCTTTCTCGTCCAGCACCTCGACGTTTATCGGCTGTTGGAGAGATTCCGTGTCGCAATGGAAGGATGCCTCCATATCGCCGATTTCCTCGGTGATCGTGTTGTAATACTTCTTATCCGGGAAGATGAGGATATACGCGCCGAAGGGTATCAGCGTGCGCTGCGCATAGGTATCAATATCAGACTCAACATATATCCCCTCGCTGTCTTTATGCACACTTGCATGTAGAAGAAATCCGGTTTCGTAACCGCCAATGGCAGTATAATAGATCATACTGTCATGGCTGACCGCGCCGGTGACGCTGTGTACCGGCTCTTCCCGGCCGGGCACATGGTAGTCCCCACGCGCTTTTCGCGGAGTCAGCACCGGGTAATGATCGCCGGTGAGGTTTTTCATATCGTAGAATTCACCGTCGGCAATACGGAGATTGTGGTTATACCCCAGGAACGTATCGATTCCGGCGGCGTTAGCTGCGACCGGTTTCAACGTTGATAGCTTCATACCGTTGCCCCCTTAAAAATACGTGATTTTCGTAGATTTCGGTCTGTGCGTACTGTTGTAGTAGTTCTTATACTGCGTATACGCATCGTAAAACGCTGTGATCGTGTTGTTATAGCGGTCATATTCCGCATTGGCATAGTCGATCTTCGATTCCAGCCAACGGATATACAGAGCCGCATACGGCTCCGGAACGAGCAGCACGGTATCGGTTGGCGTGGTTTCGGCGTAGCCAGAAAACGCCACGTCTTCGCCGCCTTCGTGCGTGTCGATAATTTCCCTCTTTATCATGCCGTCCAGCGCGGACAGCCACAGTATTTTCTCCTTGTCGGAGTAAGTGTTTCCTTTTCTGAGGCTGTCGATAGCCTCGATTGCTTCCATGATGGTCATGTCTTTACCTCCTTTACGAAAAAGGGAGCACATATTCAATATGCGCTCCCTTTATGCTGTCTTACGCCTCCGATGCAGCCAACGCATCTTCGGACCGCTGGAGTTCTTTCAGGACGAATTCCGGCACCTCCACCTCGACACCACGAGGGATGTAGCAAGTGTAGTGGCCAACACGAACGAACACCGGGCGGTTATTGCCCTTGATACGCGGCAGACGGATCTTGACGCGCTTTTCCTTGGTTTTGGTTTCTGCCATTTTCAGTTACCTCCTAAAAAGTCGAGGGGGAGGGTTTTACCCCTCCCCCAAGGGGTTTGCACATCAGTTGGCCTTTGCGGTCTTCGAGAATCGCTTGGACTTCGATTCCACGCGGATGATGTACTCCGGAATCAGGACTTCCGCCGTCTTGATGGCCTTCCAGCCAACAGACGAACGCTGATCCAGGGGATCGGCAGTACCGGCAGAGCCCTTCTGCTTGATGATGGTCTGCAGACCGCCACCGGTGACTTCGGTCACGCCATACGCGCCTTCGCCAAGGAACAGAGTGCTGAACACGCCGCCCTCGCTGATCTTGGCCTCGGTGGTCTGCACGAAACGCACGCCGCCGATCTTACCGATCTCGCCGGTATACAGGTTGTCCGGCTGCGCATACTTGTGCGCCTCGATCCACGCCGGATCGCTCATCAGGTCATAGGCGACATACGGGTGGATAATCGCCACGTAGTCGCCGTCGATGGTCGGTGCGTTCACCGCACGCAGCTCTGCAACGACCTGCGATACCACGTCGACAGTCAGCTGGCAGTCCTCGGTCAGTTCGTCGGCAGACGTAACCTCGGTCTCCACGCCGTCTACCACTTTCGGGCAGTAGAAAGCGCTAGTGTTGGCGATCAACGCGTCACGCACGATGCGGTCGAGCTTGGTGCCGGCCTGACGGCCAAGCAGCTTGGTAGCCTCCAGAATGGTGTTGTCGAGTGCCGTCAGCTCCAGCACATCGGACTGCACGATGTAGTCACCGTACTGTGCCACTTCCGCCGTGATGGTGTTGACTTCGAGGCTGTTGCCATCCGGAGTCACACCTTCGGTCAGGGCATCAGTCGGAATGCCCAGCGGCGTAAACGAACGGAATTCGATGACCTTACCACCATTGGCAGGGATCGGACGCTTCTGACCGAACTGATCGTGGACGAGATTGGCCTGCGCCATATCGATCAACGTCATGTCGTAGAACGTCTTCATTTCGGCGGACAGACCGCTCAGCAGAGTAGTCTGCACTTCAGCAAACAGCTGAAGATTCATGATAAACAGTTTCATAGTTTTGTCTCCTCTCTTGTTAGACGAATTTTTTTGATGAGGAGATCAAATTTGCGCCTTTAGGTTTTAGAACGAAATTTTCTCTCCTCGCTGAACTCTGCGGATGATTTCTTTACGATCCGCTTTGGAAAGACTGGCAACATCGTCTTTCACAACAGCCGCACTCTGAGAGGAATTTCCGTTTTCGGTCGGTCGGGCACCGCCAGCGATGATCTTATTGGCAAGCTTCTGCTCTGCGGTCTTTGCCGCAAACTGCATGGCCGCCGGAATAATTTCATCCTTGTGCAGGACCTCGTACGCAGTCCGTACATCGACGTTGCTCCGGAGAAGGTTAACAAACTGCGGATTCTGCAGCTCTGCACGAAGATCGAAGGACGGATACACAGCCTTGGTCTTTTCGCCCTGCTCCATCCACGCCGCATACTGCTTACTCGCATTATCACGGGCGCTCTGCTCCTGCATCTGCTTGCGCAGCATTTCGTTTTCCTTCGTCATCCTACGGATTTCCTTGAGATGTTCTACCGAGACGCCCTTCTGCATGGCTTCTTCCTCGAAGTAAGCATCATCGTCCTCGATGGCTCGATTGAGAGCCTCGATGTCGTCCGCTTTGACACCGTATTTCTTCGC
>JAFUPS010000178.1 GCA_017481085.1 Clostridia bacterium
AGCATTCAAAAATGTGAGATTTTTGATTCGGAAACAAAGAAAAAAAGGTGGTAATGCTGACGCATTGCCACCTTTTTTGATGCAGTTATACGACAAAAATCACCATTTTTGAACGATTCATCCCTATGACGCATCGCCCTTTGCCGGGGTTGATTCTTTTTGCACGATTTTCTGTGCTTTATTCCGCTTCGAGCATCAACTCACGGATGGTGTCGATCTCGTCCTGCGTGATACCGACCGACAGCATAAACGCCTCGCACGCCTCGGCAAAAGTGCCGTCCGGCGCATAGGACTGGATGCCGTCGTACATTTCGTCAACGTAGTTCATCATAGTCGGTACGTTGGCAGAAGCACCGCCGCCGATACGGCCCAAGAAGGACAGCTCGTACTCAAAGAACAGATCCGATTTGGACACACCGCACAAGCCCTCAATGAGGAACATAAGCGTACCGGTACGGTCACGACCGACCGAGCAATGCACCACGATCGGGTAGTTTGCTTCGTCCGTGAACGCGCGGATCTCACCGCGGAGAGCTTCGCGGTAGGATTCCGCCAACAGACCGTTGGTGTCGGTCCAATAATATGGTCCGTTGAAGTTGAGGTAGTTGACCGAGTCTCCCAACGGCGAGCCGGAGCCGGCCGAGCCTTCGCCCGGTGTACGAAGGTCAAGATCTGTCTTGACACCGAGCACCGTCAGCATCTGGTAGAGACCGTCATCGGTGATCTCATCCAGCGTAGCACTACGATAGACCATACCGTATTTGAGCTTCTTACCGTCCAGACCGGCGTAGCCGCCGATATCGCGGGTGTTATCCACACCGCCGATAGTCAGCGTACGCACCGTATCGGCCGTGATGAAGCTGCGAGCCTCCGTCTCCACCTCACCGGCGGTAACCTTCCAATAGTAGGTGGTAGCCGGCAGCAGGTTCATCAGCGTGACCTGCGGTACGGTGACCGTATACACAAAGACATCGGAGAAATCCGCCTGCGTAGCAACCGAGACCTTATATTCGCTTACGTTTTCCTTGGAGATCCACTTGATTTGCAGCGGCGAACGGTGATACAGCTCGGTGCCGTTCTTCATAGCGGCGGTTGCCGAAGCGATCAGGTCGTAATCCGTCTCCAGATCGGCCACGTATTCGCTCGGATGCAACGCTTCAATGCCGGTTTCCGGACACAGCAACAGCAAGCCGCTGTCCATCAGCAGCAGTTTGCGGAGCAACATGATATCGTCTTCCTCTTTTTCACGGCTACTGTTCATATCAGCACCCAGCTTGGCAGAATCACTCACCTCGACCAAACCGGCATGATAACGCTTCATCTTCACCAGATCGCAGATATCGGTGGTTTCGTCGTCGCCAAGCTCACCGGCACGATACACCAACAGTTTACGGGTGTACTCGCGGCCAAACCGCGTGTAGACAAGCGTATGCGTACCAAGCGTCGCAAAGGCATCGCCCTTATGATAGGTCACACCGTTGATGGTGACGGTCTCGGCATCGTCTACTACGTAGGCGTCCAGCGCAATATCCGTCTCGATGGTGGCTGTGAAGGCCGGATCGTCAAAATCAAAGTAGGTCGTGGGGCTACCGCCGATCACGTAGAAGGTAAAGTCCTCTGTGATGCGAATGGAAGGATCGTACGCGGTATTGGAGAGGTAGGTACCGGCTTTGATGACGATGGTCACGCCGTCAGCCGCCGGAGAAAGCGCCGTGCTGTCAATCGAGAAGTACATGCCCTCGCTGTTGTTGGCACGCTTCATGGTGGCGGTATACGCCACACCGTCGATCTCATAGGCTACGTTTGCCCAACTGCTGGCCCACGGTGTACCGACCGTGGAGGACGGGTCATACGGCGTAGGATACATGTCCCACACGCTACCGCTTACTTTGGAAGCCTCACCGATTTTCTCAAAGGTCACGTCTACAGCGAAATCGGCAGGCGGTGGAGCGTTCCACAAATCGCCGTTGTACAGATAATAGGTAAAATCGCTGGCAATGATAATACCACCGGAACCATCGCTGGCGCTGTAGGTACCGGCCTTGACGGTAATAACCGCATAAACCATATCCTGCGGCAAGGTGGCGTACCACAGGTCCAAAAACAGTCCATACGTATCGTCTGCACGCCATATTGCAAACGAACACTCGGTATTGTTGATGTTCACCCTCACGTCGCTGAAGGTGGTCGCCCACGGCGTACCGGGCAGAGATGCGTTATTGGACGTGGAGATGTAAGAATCCCAGCGCGACAGTGAGGACGACTGACCGGAGATATTCTCTAACAGACCATCTAGCGTAACGGTCACAAAGGAGGACGGATCGATGACGGTAAAGTAATCCTCGCCTTCAATGCTGATGCTATCGTAATAGATCGTCGGTTTCGTGGTGCCATAGACACGATAAACCAACAGGAACTTCTCGATACTGCCATCGCTGTTTTTGGTAACGCTATCGTTCTTCAGCAGGTCTAAAAGCTCCAGCTCAAACCATTGGTCGTAGGTACCGTCATGACTTTGCGCGGCATACGAGGTCCCGGTACCGAATACGCGGAACTGCGGCGTCTTGCCGCTTTCCAGCGTGAAGGACGTAATGTACATACGGACCTTGATAGAGGTCACCTTGCTCAAATCGACCTTGCCGTGGAAATCCACCCACGTGGAGGCATAGATCGTATTCGACGATTGGTACACACCGTCGGAAAAGCCGGTCGGCACCGACGAGGTATCGGTCACCGCCGAAGACAGATAGGCCGTGTCGTTGATGGTGCTGTTGGTATCGGTCGGAACATCGAAGTCCTTACCGTCGAAATCAAACACGCCATCGGCCGGAACTTCAAATTTTTCCTCAATGAACAGCTCGCCGTCGTACATAATGGACAGGTTGTCGTAGTAGACGACCGGCGTTTCGCTGCCGTACACGCGGTAGGCAATGACAAAACGATCCAGATAACCGTCGGCATCCTTGGTGACGACGTTCTTCACAGCATCGGTGATATCGAAATCGCACCATGCGCCGTAAACACCGCCGCTGGCTTCGAAAGCGTACTCCGCCGCTGTAGAGCCGGTCTTTTCGTCCGTGGACAAAATGCGCATCTTCGGCACACCACTCAAGGTGTAGTTCGGCACGTACATACGCACGGTTATCTTAGAGATGACCGAAGTATCCATCGGCAACGGAAAATCGACCGCCACAGCGGCATAAGTAGCGCCTCCACCGGCATGTACGCTATCCGTAAAGCCGGCCGGCACCGACGAGGTATCGGTCAGTCGGGAGGTTGCCTGGGAGCTCAGCACCGCACCGGTGCCGTTGATGGACGTGGCAAAATCGACATCGTTGAAATCCAAAACCGCCGTCTTACCCGGACGGCCGAGCATCCACGCACCGGCGGTATAGCTGAGCACGATATCCTCTTCGATGACAATGCTGGTATTATCGTCACCCGTCAGATAATACGTACCGGCGGCAAAGGTGACGTAATCGCCTTCTTCGGGCTGATTTTTGTACGTATACTGGCTCGTACCGCCGTAAACATACGGCATCAGATACTGACCGTCGTGGAACAGCGTGGCAAAAAGGCCGTCATTCTCAGAGCTGGCCAGCAAAGTATCATCCTTATCGTGAATGGTGACCGGCACCTTGCCCTGACCGTAGTAATAGCCATCCGGGATGGTGTTATCCACCGTCAGCCAGAAACGCCAGTCGCCATTGTCCACAGTATTAGCACTTCGGAAACCGGTCGGGGTAATCGTTACCTGTACCGGCTCAGGCTCTTCCTCTTTGACAAACACGTCACCGATGCTGGTGATGGTGATGCTGTCGAAGTAAACGGTAGGGGCTTCGCTGCCATAGGCGCGATAAGCCACGACGAATTTGTCGATCATGCCCTCGTCGGTCTTTGTGACGTTAGCATTCTTCAGCAGATCAAGCAGCTCCAGCTCAAACCATTCGTCGTAAGTACCGTCGTGACTTTGCTGCGCATAGGCGCCACCCGTACCGAAAATGCGGAAGGAGGGAGCGCCGCTGTAGCTATAGGAGGGAATATGCATACGGATCTTGAAGGAGGTGACGTTGGTCAAATCCAGATCCAACGGAAAATCCACCCATGTAGCGCAATAGGTTGCATTAGATGCGCTGTACACGCCATCCGTAAAACCGGCAGGGACCGACGAGGTATCCGCTACAGCACCGGACAAGAAAAGCGCAGAAGAAATCGCACCAACGGTATCGGTCGGCACGGCGAAATCGGTACCGTTGAAATCGTAGGTGGTTTTCGTGGCTTCAGCCGATTGGCCGACGAAGATATCGCCCTCGCTCTCGATGATGAGGCTATCGTAGTACACGGTCGCGTTGGTGCCGTATACACGGTAAGCAATCACAAAGCGGTCGAGGTAACCGTCGGTGTCCTTCGTCACGGTGTTTACGACCGCATCGGTGATGTCGATATCACACCACTGATCAAACGCACCGCCCCAGGTGCCGACAAACGCGCCGCCTACCCAACCGGGTTCGCTGGTGCTTTCACCGGTCGAAATAATACGCAGCTGCGGCGTGCCGGAGGTCGTATACGTCGGGACGTACATACGCACCTTGACCGAGGTGATCTTGGACGTATCGACCGGCAGGGCGAAGTCCACGCCCACCGCCACATATGTAGAGCCCGTGCCGGCGTGTACCGAGCCGGTATAGCCGCTCGGAACAGCAGACATATCGCTCACCAAGGATGAACCGCTTAGGTTTGTAGTGAGCATGCCGGTGGCGAAATCCGTGCCGTTGAAGTCGTATACGGCAGTCGTTGCAGCCGATACTGCCGTGATCGGCAGGATACCGATGAGCAAGCACAGCGCCACGATCGGTGCCAACATACGCAAGACATTTCGTTTCATGACAATACCTCCCATTCAAATAAGTGTCTCCACCTTTATTATAGCGCTGCTCCAATGGCGTTTCTATTACTAATTTACAGAAAATTATTAATAATTTAAAAAATGCTATTGACGGTATCGTCGTGTTGCACTATAATGTTGGTAGTATACCATGAGAGAATGGTGAAAACGATGAGCACTTTACATGCAAATAAGCAATTCTCGATGTTTTGCCCCGGACGTCCGCAGCCGTATTTCTGCGCGTTGTTTCCGCCACCGCAAGCGTTTGATTATCACACGCATATGGATTTTTATGAGTTTGCCCTTATCGTCAACGGCTGCTGCCGCAATACCTACCGCGGCAAAGAGACCATGCTCCACATCGGTGACGTGCTGTACGTTCGCCCCGGGGAAGCCCATTCCCTGGAAGCAACCAAGCCGGATAGTATGCACTATGTATTTCTGTTTCAGCAGGATTGGTTAGAACAAAAGCTGAAAGATCATCCGCATTTTTTGGATTTTATCCAAAAAACACCGCTAACGGCGCGAACGCTCTCGCAACAGCAAAGCAATTATATCGGGTATCTGGGCAGCTCGATTGCTGGTCGTATCCTGCCGGAAGACAGTGACGAGATCGTTGACGGCTTGATCTCCGCGCTGTTGCTCGCCTGCTACCGCGATATATCGCCTCAAACGAATTCCGGTGTGGCCCGATACGTCAACCACCTGATCTATTTGATGGACGTCTATCAATTACTGGATGTCGATATCTCGGAGATCTACCGGTTCTTCCCCATTTCGCAAACAACGCTCATCAACCATTTTAAGAGGACCACCGGCTATACACCTGTTGAGTACCGGCAGAAAAAACGACTGGAATATGCCGCTCATCTGCTAACGTTGGAAAACTACCCGGTGTCGGCCGTTGTTGCTCAAGTCGGTATCACCTGCCAGAGCTATTTCTCCGTACTGTTTAAGAAGGAATACGGCATGACACCCAAGCAATATCAAATAGCCCACCGAAGAAAATGACATTACAAATTCAAAAATACAAAAACCCCTGCACCCATAGGTGCAGGGGTTTACCTTATTATGCGATAATCAGCCGATGATCTCCGTCTCGTCATCGTCGCCCCACGGCCAGCTGGTAGCCAGTTCTACCGTGTGCATCGCCGGAACGCTGTTGATCACGATTTCCGGATTCTCATAAATCTTTTTCATATCAAACGCTTCCTCTCGTTAGTTTATTAGACAGAAGGCGCCAATCTTCACACGATGATCTACATGGCAACCCAATATGCATTGACATTATAGCACAGCCATCTACAAGATACAAGCCCTTTTTCAAAAAATATTTTTACATAAAAAGACAATAAATTTATACTTATCGGCGTCTACGCCCGGCAAGCAACAACAATCTCAGCAGCTGCATGATCGAAACCGCCAAAGCGGCCACATAGGTCATAGCGGCGGCTGTCAGTACTTTGCGTGTGCCGCGCAACTCGTCATCGCTTAAGATGTTATAGGTTTGAATGGAGTCCATTGCACGGCGGCTGGCATTAAATTCCGTAGGCAGCGTGACCAGCTGGAACACCGTAGACAGCGCAAAGCAGGCGATACCGGCGTACACCAGCATAAACATCCATTCCGAAAACGCACCCAACACCAAACCGATGAGAATGAGCGGCATAGACAGCTTGGAACCCAGGTTAGTGATGGGAACAATAGCGGTGCGGATCTTGACCGGCACGTAGCCGGTGGCATGTTGAATAGCATGCCCTACCTCGTGACAGGCAATGCCGATCGCCGCCGTGGAGGTGTTGTCGTACACGCCCTGCGATAGGCGCACGACGTTAGTTCTGGGATCAAAATGGTCCGACAGCTCCCCTGCCACCTGTTCAATGCGCACGTGATATAAACCGTTAGCATCCAGCACCATCCGCGCCGCTTGCGCACCGGTGATACCGCGCGCGGACAGTTGATTCTTGTATTTGTTGTAGGTGCTGTTGACGTGCGCACTGGCCCACATGGCGAAAATCACCGCCGGCAACACATAAACAACGTACGTCCAATCAAAAAACATAGGACTCTCCCCTTTTAATATGATATCGTTAGTCTGCCCAAATATCTGCAAATAACGGCAAATTACTGGCTTTTATTATATAGCGGCACAAACGCAACGTCAGCGTCGGGCATAGCCGCATACCAATACTCAGCAGGTGACCGTCTACTCCCAGCACTTTATAGCCGCGTCCACAGCGAATGGCCTGAAGCATCCCTCTGGCGATACGGTCGGCATCGGCGGCAATAGCGTTTAGCAACTTTTCGCTACCGGCGACATGCGGTTGGCTGCGAAAAATATCCGTTTTGACAAAACCCGGGCACAACAGCGTTACCTGCACACGGCCACGCCATTCCTCGCGCAAAGCGGAGAAATACGCAATCATCGCCGCCTTAGAGGCAGCGTAGGCGGACGTGCCGATCAGCGGTGCAATACCGCCCGCGCTGGCGATAACCGCCACCACCGGTTTTGCGGCGGCCAGCAATGGCGCTTTCAGCGCTTCAATCGCATACACGGCCGACAGAAAATTGATGCGAAGCGTTTGCTCCACCGCCGCAGAGGACACGGTAGATGCAGCCGCGAACGGCGGCAGTACACCGGCGCCGCAGATGAGCATATCCACCGCTTGACCGGCGGCAGACAGTCTGCTAGCAAGTGCCTGCCACGCCACGCGATCACTAACGTCGAACGCACACGGCTCGAAGTTCTCCCCCAGCTCATCGGCCACCGCCTGCAACCGGGACGCATCGCGTGCGATGCCAAGCACCCGGTAATGCTGCGCAATCAACCGCTTGGCCAGGCATTTCCCAATACCGCCGGAAGCGCCGGTCAGCACCACAAAACGGTCGGTCATTTCAGTTGTTCCTCCAGCCAGGCGAGGATATCGGCATATACCTGC
>JAFUPS010000179.1 GCA_017481085.1 Clostridia bacterium
CATGCCGCTGAATGCATCATCGCGCGGTTAGGTTATCGGCCGGAGAACAAAACCGCCTACGATTTGGGTCGTGGGTTGCGTTCTGTAGGTGAAAGCGGTTGGGATATTTCCCCACGGTTTACCTACCGTGCGTATGCGTATGCACCGGCCGATCTCAACGCGCTGCTGTATGCGCAGGAGAATCAGCTCGCTTACTTTGCTGCCGAGCTTGGGCTGGCAGAGGAATCCGCTGCTTGGGCGGTGCTTCGCGACGAACGGGCGGCCGTTATGCGGCGGTATCTGCAGGGCGAGGACGGTGTGTTTTACGATTACGACACCGAGCAAAACGTACGCTCTGAGCTGGTGAGCTGTGCGTGCTTCTATCCGCTGTACGTTGGTATGGCGACGCCGGAGGAAGCCGAGGCAGCGTTGACGGTGTTGCCACACATTGAAATGGAACACGGTGTAGTCGCTTGCGAAGAATGCGACGTGTCCGGCACGTTCCAATGGGGGTATCCCAACGGTTGGGCGCCCATGCAGCGCATTGTGGTGGAGGGCCTTCTTCGCTACGGCTACCGCGAAGACGCTCTCCGCATTGCAGAAAAATTCGTCAATACGGTTGAGCGGTCGTTTGCAGCAACCGGTCATCTGTGGGAAAAATACAACGTCGTACAAGGGAACGTTGAAGTGACCGACGAGTACAAAATGCCGGCAATGCTTGGCTGGACCTTTGCAGTGTATATTGGTTTTTGCAAGTTGCTCGGGCGACCGATCGGTTAATACATGAACGGAGCGCGCTCCGTCGTTGAAGGCGATGCCTTCAACATATCCTAACGGTTTAAACTCACGAAAATGAGGTGTAAGCATTATGTTTAAGAACGCATACGGTAAGAAAGCTGTAGCGCTGGTCGTGGCGGTCGTTTTGCTGATCGGTCTGCTGCCGATCTCGGCATCCGCTGTGACGCCGTCCGGTAAGGAATACGGCGTTTCACTCGGCAACTCGACTGACGTGTTTATCGGCAACAAAACGCCGGTGAATGTAAAGGCCGGCGACGAGGTGTACTTTGTGTATACCGTCGATTCGGTTTCGGAGATTAACATTCCGGGACTGCCGGATGCCAAGGCGGCTTCGCAGCACGGTATTATCGCCACCGGTGACAATACCCGTCGCTTTCCCTATGAGGAGGGCGGTAAGTTCTTCTACCGTCAGGATGGCGGTCTGCTGGATGTGGGATACACCTATTTCTTCAAGCTTGGGGTCAACGAGGCCGGCGAGTTTGAGTACACAGTGGGTAAATCCAAGGACGGCGAATCCTCGTATATATCGTTCCCGATGGAGCACGGCGCGGGGACCGATGAGTACAATTTCTTCGGTTTCTGGTTTGGTGTCGGTTACGTGACGGCCGAGCTGAGCCACGTCATGTGCTATGACCAGAACGGTAACGATCTGGGCGTGAAATCGCTGGGCGCGGCTGTCACCTCGTCTGACCGTATGCAGTATGACACGCAGGTACAGCATGCTTACAACGTGAGTGCCGTGGGGACCATCAATCTGGCTATCAGCAATGCCAAGAAGCGCAGCTCTGACGTTACGTATATGGAATATACCGTCAAATCGGCGAATTCCCGTATGTATCAGACGGGCGTGTATTCCACAACGTCCCCCGGGATCGATTATCCGCACAATTCCGGCCAGTTGTATTACGAGAGCTTCCTTGGCAATCTCGGCAACGGTTATTTGCTGGATGTCGGTGCGTCGTATATCATTCGCTTCGAGCACGAAGAGAAGATGATGACTGCCAGCGTTCAGAAAACGAAGGACGGCAAGACCGAGGTCTATTCGTTCCCGCAGGTCTACGGTAACTATTTGGATGATGCTGAGTATTTTGGCTTGTGGTTCGGTGAGGGTCCGTCCTATCCGGTCAGCTTGGAATTGATAAACCTGAAGTGCTACGATGATAAGGGCAACAACCTGGGTATCCGTTCCAACCAGCCGGCGACCTCCGTTGTGCACTTTGGTGAGCACGAGGATTATTCCATTGCCGAGGGCTTGTATATCAACCGCGAAACGGGTGATCTGCTGGCGCTGATGGATGATAAGACCGCTAAGCTGACGTCGAATGGCACGACCTCGGATCTGTCGTATCGCATCGAGGCCGGCAAAATATTGCTGGTTACCGATACCGGTAAGGAGACGTTTGACTTCCTGTTCCAGCGCATTGCCGGTGAGAATGCTGTTTATGACCGTTTGGGCACCTACTACGTGACCTTCGTTGACGGCACGGATAATCCGCCTGCCAAGCAGAAAGTGGATGCCGAGACCGGCTACACGGCGATGAAGCCGGTGGATCCCAGCCGCGAGGATGCAACCTTTGAGGGTTGGGTGCTGTCGGACGGTACGGCCTATGATTTCGACAGCGTAGTGAGTGAATCGCTCACATTGTACGCTAAGTGGTCGGATGGGATTGCTTATCAAGCAGTGGACGGCAATGCGGCCGTCATCGAATGGGGCCCGATCGTCGGCATTGGCGCGAGTGTGCTGTTGTTGGCGGCAGCGCTTGTGATCATTCTCGTTCTGGTGCGTAAAAAGGGTGGTAAGAACAATGCCGCAAACTAATACTCTCATTTCAAAAAAGAAAAAACCGGTCAATACGATCCGCGTACTGTTCATTCTGTTTTGCATCACGATCCCGATCCTTAACTGGTTGATATTTTACGTCTACACGAACTTCTCCGCTTTCTTCATGGCGTTTATGAATAAAGACGGCGTGTGGTCGTTTGACAATTTCACCCGGTTTTTTAACGAATTTACTCTGCCGACCTCGCAGATCAGCGAGGCGTTCCGGAACACGTTCCTGACGTTCGGCATTTTGTTGATCACCTTCCCGCTGAAGGTATTGGTCTCCTACTTCATTTATAAGAAGGTACCGGGCTACAATTTCTTCCGCATCGTGTTTTTCTTCCCGACCATCATTTTCTCGGTGGCGGTGTCGATGGTGTTTACCCGCATGGTCGGCGAAAGCGGCATCGTTTCGCAGGTGGTCCGCGACATGGTAGGCTTGGATTACATCCCCGAACTGCTGGCGGATTCTCGCTTTGCTAACTGGACGGTTTTGGCCAACATGATTTGGATCGGCTTTCCGGGCGATCTGATCATTTGGGGCGGCACCTTTGCCCGCATTCCGACCGAGGTGTTGGAATCCGGCCGTATTGACGGTGTGAACTGGTGGACGGAATTTACCAAGATCACCGTGCCTATGGTGTGGCCGACCGTCTCGCTGCAGATGGTGCTGATGTTCTGTGGTATTTTCGGTGCTTCCGGTAACGTCTTCCTGCTTACCAAGGGCGATTATGGAACGATGACGCTGTCGGCATGGATGTACCTGCAGATGTATAACAATGTTGGTACGGTGGATACGACCAATGTGTTTAACTATTTGTCGGCTGTTGGTTTGTGTATCACGGTCGTAGCGGTTACGATATCGCTACTCATCCGTCGCTGGACCGATAAAGCCTTCGAAGAAGTTGAGTTTTAAGGGGGAGGGACAACCGTGTTTAAGAATTTTCAACGTAAATCCCCCGGCGAGATCATTTTGCATTGCTTTGTCTCTCTGATTTTTCTGGCGGTGGCGGCTTCTTATTTATACATATTTATATGGGCTGTTCTCGCAGGCTTTAAGACGCACACCGAAGTGGTGTTGTTCCCATACGATCTGCCGACCGTGTGGCATTGGGAAAACTACATTGACGTATTTACGCTGTTGGAGGTCAACGGAAACAACTTCTGGGATATGTTGTTCAACAGCGTCTGGTTCTCGGTGGTGTGTGTCGGCGCTCAGCAGCTGACCACCGTTACGTTTGCCTATTGCTGCTCCAAGTACACGTTCCCCGGCTCCAAGCTGGTCTACCCGATCATTTTGGTTATGATCACTCTGCCGTTGTACGGCAACTCGGGTGCGATGTATACGTTGCTCAAGACGCTGGGCTTGATCGACAGTTACGCGCAGGTCATCACCTCGATGAATGCGTTTACGATGTTCTATCTGTATTACACGGCATATTTCAAAAATCTGTCGTGGACCTACGCCGAGGCGGCAATGATCGACGGTGCCAACGATTTCCAGATCTATTTCCGCGTGATGCTGCCGCAGGCCGGCCCGATCTTCGGTGCACTCTTCCTGACGCAGTGGATCAGTATCTGGAACAGCTACGATAGCGCGTTGATCTATCTGCCGAATACGCCGACGCTGCCGGTCGGTATTTATCAGTTCAATACCGAGATGATCTATCGAGCCCGCCTGGACATTCTGTTTGCGGCGTGCGTCATTATTTCCATTCCGGCGATCATACTGTTTACGGTATTCAACAAGGTGATTACGTCGAACGTTTCGCTCGGCGGTATCAAGGGTTAAATTCCTGCGTGTTAAGAAAGGATGGTAATAGTTATGAACATGACGAAACGAATTCTGGCTGTGCTGTTGACCGGCGCGATGCTGCTTGGTCTGACGGCCTGCGGTGGCGGCGGCGAGAAGATCGGTAACTCCACCACCGACATCGAGATCAGCTACTGGAACTCCGGTCTGGATGAGGATTGGCTGAAGAACATGGTGGCGGCTTTCGAGGCAA
>JAFUPS010000180.1 GCA_017481085.1 Clostridia bacterium
AAATCGCGGCGGTTGGAGTTCTTGATATCCGCAATATTTTTCTCGGCAATCGCGCGGACGCGCTCGGCCGGAATTTTGCCCAGCTCCTGCTCGATCAGCTTGAAGCCGATCTCCCGCGTTTCGGGTGACGCATAGTCCACCAAAAACTCCGTCAGCGTCATCAACGCGTTGGGGTGGCAGCAGTTGAGGATCTGTCCGTTTTTGCACAGCGACATAAAACGGTCACCGGTGCGGCCTTCGCGGTAGCAGGCCGTGCAGAACGACGGAATGTGCCCGCACTCCATCAGCCAGCGCACCACCTCATCCAGCGTGCGCTGGTCGGATACGTCAAACTGCTCCGAGTCGTGCGGACGCTCCTCCTCGGTGTAGCCGCCGACCGACGTGCGCGACGCACCGCTGATCTGCGAAATACCCATATCCAGCACCCGGCCGCGGATCTCCTCCGACTCACGGGTGGAGATGATCATACCGGTGTACGGCACCGCCAGACGAATGCAGGCAATGATCTTTTCAAACGTCTCATCCGGCAACGAATTGTCAAACACGTCCGGGTCGATATCATCCGCACGCTTGATACGCGGCACGCTGATGGTGTGCGGACCGACACCGTGCACCGCCTCCAGATGCTCGGCATGCATCAACAGCCCGGCAAACTCATACTGGTAGCCCTCCAAACCGAACAGCACGCCCAGGCCGACGTCGTCAATACCGCCCTCCATCGCACGGTCCATCGCCTCGGTGTGGTAGTCGTAGTCGTGCTTCGGGCCGGTGGGGTGCAGCTCCAGATAGCTCTTTTTGTGGTAGGTCTCCTGGAACAGAATATACGTACCGATACCCGCATCGTGCAGCTTGCGGTAGTTTTCCACGGTGGTTGCCGCAATATTGACGTTCACACGGCGGATGGCACCGTTTTTGTGATTGATGGAATAGATGGTCTTGATGCATTCGAGGATATACTCGATAGGGTTGTTGACCGGGTCCTCGCCGGCTTCGATAGCTAAGCGTTTATGACCCATATCCTGCAGAGCAATAACCTCCGCACGCACTTCCTCCTGCGTGAGCTTCTTACGGCAAATATGCTTGTTCTGATAATGATAGGGGCAATACACACAGCCGTTCACGCAGTAGTTCGAGAGATACAGCGGCGCGAACATGACGATACGGTTGCCGTAAAACGCCAGCTTGATCTCCTTGGCGATGCGGTAGATCTCCTGCACCTTTTCGGGAATATCGCACGCCAACAGCACCGACGCCTCGCGGTGAGTCAGACCGGCGCACACCGTGCCGATCTCGGTCTTTTTCGGACGAGCCTTCTCCAGCAACGCGTCGATAAGCTCGACGTTGTGCTTGTTCGCCTCGGCATAGGCGATGGTCTCGCGGATCTCCGCATCGCTGATAAACTCCTCTGCCTTGAGGGATTTGGGATCGTAGATTGCCATAATAATTCCTTCTTTCTGGGGGTAGGTTTTTGTTATCGTTTGCGGTCGCCACGGGCGGTAACGACGGTATAGCCGGCAGCGGCCACGCGAAGCTTTAGTTGCTCCAACGCCTCTGCCGATTCCGCACCGGTTGACAGCTTATTATTATACAGCTCATACTTGCCGCGCACATCGGTGGGCGACAGATTGGGCATCACCACGTTCGCACCGGCGCGCAAGCCTTGCTCGCGTCCGTCCTCGGCCAGCGTGCCGAGTGCGGTGGTAGCCGGCAGCAACACCTGCGGACAGATCAGCCGGATGACCGACAGCAGATAGCAGGTGAGCGCCACGCTGCCGGCCGGTTGATCGGCAAAAGGCGTGGCGGCGTGCGGAATGAACGGGCCGATGCCGCACATATCCGGCTGGAAGGTTTCGATAAATTTCAGATCCTGCGCCAGCGTTTCGGGCGTTTGCCCGGGTGACCCGACCATAAAGCCGCATCCCACCTGGAAGCCCAGCTCACGTAGGTCGCGCAGGCACTGCAGGCGCGTATCCAGCGCCATCGTCGCCGGGTGCAGTGCGGCGTAGTGCGCCGCGTCGGCGGTCTCGTGCCGCAGCAAATAGCGGTCTGCACCGGCGGCCTTTAACCGC
>JAFUPS010000181.1 GCA_017481085.1 Clostridia bacterium
GCAAGGAGCGTGGCGACCGTGTGGTGGTGTGCCATCTGTCCAGCGGCAACCTCGGTCACGTCATCATTCCGCCGGACGAGCTGACGCTCATGCGCGCGGAGGAGGCCCGCAGAAGTGCGGCGCTTGGCGGCTTCGAGGTGATGTGGGGCGGCTTTGACGATCTGGAGATCTACGATAACAATAAGGAATCCCGCGATAAAGTGGTGGATATCATCAAGCAGGTCGATCCGGATTTCATCATCACCCATTCGCCGGACGATTACATGCCCGACCACACCGCTGTGTCGCGCTTGGTGTTTGACGCCAGCTTCACCGCGACGCTGCCCAACTACCACACCAAGGTAGAGGGGCACGCTCGCTTGGTGCCGATCTATTACATGGATACGCTGGCCGGTGTCAACTTCAACCCGACCGAGTACGTGGACGTCAGCCCGTATATTGATAAGAAGCTGGAAATGCTGGAGTGCCACGAATCGCAGATCGTGTGGATGCGCGATCACGATAACATTGATTTCCCGGACATGGTCAAAACCTGCTGCCGTTACCGTGGTTATCAGTGCGGTGCGGATTATGCCGAGGGCTTCCGTCAGTGCCAGGTGTACCTGAAGGGTACCGCTAAACGACTGTTACCGTAAGGAGGAATTGTATTATGGATTTTAATTCGACTGTAAAAGGCTCGGCGCTGGAAGGCTTCTATCCGGCCGGCTGGGACTTTGAAAAGATCGACGCTTGCGTAGGCGAGCCGGAAACCGTGTGCGACCGTCAGGCGTTTTGGAATGCCGGCTTCCAGCCGGTCCAGTGCGACAGCCTCGGTGAGTTCGAGACCTACATGGGCCACGAGATCGCTATGCAGATCAAGCTGGCCAAGGACCGTGGCGAAAAGATCGCCTTCATTCTGCCGGTCGGCCCGATGGGTATGTACAAGTGGGTGGTGTACTTCCTGAAAGAGTGGAAGGTCGCCTGCGATCACGTATACACCTTCAACATGGACGAATGGGCGGATGCCGAGGGCAACACGCTGCCGTCGGATAACCCGGGTGCGTTCCAGTATGCGATGGAGCAGGCGTTGTTCGATCCGCTGGGCGAGCTGACCGTGCCGGTAGCACAGCGCAACTTCGCCACCAAGGATAACCTGCCCACCTATCCGGAAAAGATCGCTGCGCTGAAGGCCGAGGGTGCCAAGCTGGTGCTGGTGTACGGTATCGGCCGTATGTGCCACATCGCGTTCTGGGAGCCGACCTTCGCCGCCGACTACGCCACCGAAGAAGAATGGAAATCCCAGCCGTATCGCATCGCGGCGAAGATCCATCCGCTGACGGTGGAGCAGAACGCTCTCACCAGCTTCAAGTCGCGCACCACGCTGGTGCCGTGCCGCGCCAACACCATCGGCCCGGGCCTGTTCCTGCAGGCGGACTACGCCATCGGCGGTGCAGACGGTACGCTCGGCCGCGGCATGCAGTGGCAGGGTCTGTCGCTGTGGATGACGCTGCGCCATGGCTGTACGCCGTGGATCACCTCGTCTTATATCCCCACGCTCGCCGGTCGTCTGTTCTTCCTCAAAGAGCTGGCCGGTCCGTTGTGCGCGGAGTGCAACTGATATGAACACCGAAAAAACCGGTGTTGCGTTTGCCGGCAACATTCTTACCGACGTTATCAAGACGATCGATGCCTATCCGCAAACGGGTATGCTGTGCAATATCAGCGAGGTGTCGCAGTCGGTAGGCGGCTGTGTGCCGAATACCGCCATCAATCTGGCGAAGATCGACCCCGGCCTGCCGCTGTCGGCCATTGGTCGTGTCGGTGCGGATGAGTACGGCCGCTATGTCACCGGTCTGCTGCGGCAGTACGGCATCAATACCGACCGCATCACCGTGTCAGATACCGAGCCGACGTCCTTTACCGACGTGATGAACATCCGCGGTGGTGAGCGCACGTTTTTCCATGCGCGCGGCGCCAACCGCGAGTTTGCACCGGCACACGTGGATATCCCGGCGCTGGATTGCCGCATCCTACACATCGGGTATATTCTGCTGTTGGATGCGTTTGATCAGCCGGATGACGAGTACGGCACCGTAATGGCGCGCTTTTTGCACGATGTGCAGCAGCAGGGCGTCAAGACCTCGGTCGATGCGGTGAGCGATTCCACGGCCGATTATCAAAAGACCATTCTGCCGGCGCTGAAATATTGCGATTACGCGATCTTAAACGAGATCGAAAGCACCACGATATGGGGCTTGTCGCCCCGAACGGCAGAGGGAAAACTACATGTCGAAAATATCCGCGAGACCATGCGCCGTATGGCGGAGGCCGGTGTGCGCGAAAAGGTGATCGTCCACGCCAAGGAGGCCGGTTTTGCCTTCGATGTGGCTACCGGTGCGTTTACGGTCGTGCCGTCGCTGCGCGTACCGTCGGCGGATATCAAGGGCAGCACCGGTGCCGGCGATGCGTTTTGCGCCGCCTGCCTGTACGGTTTGTACCATGCGCTGCCGGATGACGAGCTGTTGACGTTTGCATCCGCGGCGGCGGTATGCAACCTCTTCGCCGATAACGGCATCGACGGTATGTGCTCGGCAGAGGAGATCCGCAAACTGGAAACCCGTTATGAACGGAGGAACGATATCTAATGTTAGTTACGATGAATGAAGTGCTGCAGGACGCCAAAAAAGGCCATTATGCCGTTGGCTTGTTTAATGCTGTCACGTTAGAGCTGGCGCAGGGCATCATTGCCGCCGCTGAGGAGACCGGCTCGCCGGTCATCTTCGGCACGGCCGAGGTGCTGCTGCCGTATAACTCGCTGGAGGATCTGGCTATGATCCTTATCCCGATGGCCAAGCGTGCCAAGGTGCCGGTGGTGGTGCATCTGGACCACGGTCTGCATAAGGAGACCTGCCTCAAGGCGCTCAAGCTCGGGTTTTCGTCCATCATGTACGATTGCTCGACCGAGTCGTATGAGGTCAACTGCGAGCGCGTGCGTGAAATGACCGAGATCGCACACTCTTACGGTGCATCCATCGAGGGTGAGATCGGTCACGTCGGCGGTGCCGAGGGTGCCGAAACGGCTGAGCAGCAGGCAGACGCCTCCAAATTTTACACCACGCCGCAGGAAGCGAAGGATTTTGTGGATCGCACCGGCGTGGATGCGCTGGCGATCGCGGTGGGTACGGCTCACGGCGCGTATAAGCTGCCGCCTAAGCTGGATTTCGACCGCATCCGCACCATTGCGCGCACCGTGCCGACGCCGCTGGTGCTGCATGGGGGCTCAGGCCTGACCGACACCGATTTCCGCAAAGCCATCGAAGCTGGTATTTCCAAGGTCAACATTTTTACCGACATCAACATTGCGGCGGTGGAATCCGCCATGGCGCATTTCACCAGCATGGGCAAGGGTATTATCGACCTGCTGCCCTCGGTGCGTGATGCCGTCAAGCTGTCGGTTATGGAGAAAATGCAGTTGTTTGGTAGCTGTGGCAAAGCTCCTGTGCAACAACCGGACGAAGCGCTGGTCCGTCGTGTGGTGGAGGAAGTGCTGCGCACCTACCGTCAATAAGAATATCTAATAAAAACCGATGATTTTCATCGGTTTTTATGCCCTTTGAGACCAACCCAACCACTTCGCAAAGGAGAAGGCTTATGGATTGTTTCAGTCATGCCGAATGGATCTTTGTTGACGGTGTTACAACCCCCGTGGTTGACCGTTACTTTGAGTACCGCGCCACGCTGACAGCGCCGCGAAGCAAGGCGACGCTGTTTATCAGCGCGCATTTGCAATATGCTGTGTACGTCAACGGCACGTTTGTCGATTGGGGACAGTATGTCGATTACGAGCATTATCAAGTGTATGACGAGCTGTGCCTTGATCCGTATCTGCACGAGGGCGATAATGAGCTGCTGGTGCGGCAATACGTGTGCGGTACGGATGTCTCCACGCATGGGGCACTTATTCCCGGCGTGATCTTCGCCGCGTGGGATGGGGAGGACGAGCTGCTGCACAGCAGTACGGCAATCCTGTCGCGGCCGGACGTGCGTTATTTAGAAAACGGCGAGCTGCTCACGCCGCAGTTGGGCTATAACTTTGAGTACGACGCCACGCTGCCGGAGGCGGCGTTTGCCCCCAGCACGTTGGCCGGAAAACGAAAGAGCTTGTACCCGCGTCCGATCAAAAAACAGATCGTTTCTCCCGAAACCGACGGAACGATCGTGGCGAGGGGTATGTTTTTGGAAACCGATCCGACGTTGCCCAAAAGCAAGCGGATGCAATTGGCCTTTTTATCGGCCAGACGTCACGAGGAACTATGCAAGGGTGAAACCTTTACATGGGAGCTGGCAGATGACTGCCGCGCAGACGGTGTATATTTCGTAGCCGATATGGGTGGGGAGGTCAACGGCCTGCTCACCTTCTCAGTGGACGTGCCGGAAACGACCGAGATCCTTATTGGTTTTGGTGAGCATCTGGACGATCTGCGCGTGCGTGCCGCGGTGGGTAGCCGGAACTTCTGCTTCCGCTATGTTGCCAAGGCCGGTCACAACGAGTTTTTCCATCCCTTCCAACGGCTGGGACTACGGTATATTCAGCTACATATCTATAGCAGATCGGGTACGCTTAACCGCGTGGGCGTGCGGAAAACCGACTATCCGCTGGCGCACTTGCCCATTCCGGTGACCGATAAGCTGCACCGCCGTATTTGGGAGGTGGGGCGCAAAACGCTGGAGCTGTGCATGCACGAGCATTACGAGGATTGCCCGTGGCGAGAGCAGTCGCTGTACGCGATGGATAGCCGTGTACAGATCCTTTGCGGCTACTATGCCTTTGGCGAAACGGCATTTCCGCGTGCGGCACTGTCGCTTATGCATCACTCGCTCCGCCCAGATGGGCTGCTGGAGCTATGCCCGCCGGGCAAGGTGGGTGTAAATATACCTAGCTTTACAGCCGTGTATGTTCGTGAGGTATGGGAGTACACGCAATTCACCGGCGACCAAACGCTCGCGGGGGAGGTTTTCGGAACTCTTAAGGCAATTGCCGATGGGTTCATAGCCCGTATTGACGAGACCGGATTGCTTCCGTTGTATACCGGCGACTGGGCGTGGAACTTCTACGAATGGCAACCGGGACTTTCGGGCATCGGTCACTACACCGATAAAGCGTATGACAGCCTTCTGAGCACGTTTGTTTCGGATGCGCTTCGCTGCTTTGGCGAGATCTGCCGACTGTTGCAGCCGGAGGAAGCCGACCGTTATTTCGCAGCCGCGCGCGAGCTGGCGGCAGCGGTGCACAAGCACTTCTACGACGCCGCCAGCGGTGGCTATCTTACCCGTAAGGAGGACGGTAAGCCGTTGCATGCGCTGACGCAGGCCATGATGCTGTTTGCAGACGTCGTGCCGGAGGAACTGGCCGCCGGTGTGGAAGAATGTCTGATGTCGGATGCGCTGATCCCGTGCTCCATCAGCATGACCATCTACGCCTACGAGGCGCTGCTTAAGCGCTCGGATGCCCACCGCGACTACGTGCTGTCGCACATCGAAAAGGTGTGGGGCCGCATGCTCGATTGCGGTGCGGATACCTTCTGGGAAACGGTGCTGGGTGCAGACGATTTCGAGATGGCCGGCAGCCTGTGCCACGGTTGGTCCGCCGTACCGATCTACATCTTCAGTCACTACCGCCTGCCGTAATTTCATAAAAAAACAACCGACCGCTTTGGCTTGCATAGCGGTCGGTTTTATTTTACCAGCAATGATAGGAACGATATTCCTTGGGCAGTACGCCGTAATGCGCTTTGAATTGACGAGAGAAATAGCTAAGCGAGGATATTCCCACTTTGCTGGCCACCTCGGCAATCGTGCAATCCCACTCTTTAAGTAGCTGCGCGGCATATTCCATCCGTTTTTGATTGCGGTATTCCACAATGGTCATACCGGTCTCCTCTTTAAACTCCCTGATAAGTGTGCTTTTGCTGACGGGAAAGATTTCGTAAACCTCTTTTAGCGAGAGATTCATCCATTCAAAGCGGTCCAGATGCACCTTCAAGTGGGCGCCGTGGGTGTGCGCGGTGGGCTTCGATTCGACGCGTTCGCTCATGAACGTAAAATAAATAAGGTTATGCATATAATTGCGAAGCTGTTCGGAATGTGTAGTGCTTGCGCGTGTGCGGATCAGTTTTTCCGCCTCATCCAGCAGGAAGTTGGCAGCGCTGGTTGGCAGGATGGTCTGGCGGTAGCGTGTTCCGGGTAGATCCTTATGCTCGGGAAAGTACAGCTTGCAAAACTTCTCAAAATACTCTTTGCGAAAGAAAAAAGTAAAATGATTGCCTGTTGGTGTCAACTTTTTCCATTCGTGCGTTGTATCTGTGCCGAAAAACGTTAATGCGCCTTGCTCCATTGGAAAACGGTGGCCATTATAGCGATTTTCCCATTTGCCGTGGACGATCAGTGTAAATTCCGCAAAGCCCTGATGCGTATGCAACTCGGAATCCTTAGAGTGAAAGGAGTAGCCAAAGTCGTTTTCAGTAATCGGGGAGTGTAGGAAATCGTCGAATTGATGTAATTCTGCTTGATTGTTGGTCATCACTATGCTCA
>JAFUPS010000182.1 GCA_017481085.1 Clostridia bacterium
GCTCAAAGGACGGATATCGTTGATGCCACGGCCGTCCACGCGCTTGCCGTCGTCGAGCAGCCAGCGGCGCACGACGTACTTCTGCAGCTTGTACAGGCACTCGTCGATCTTGCCGATCTGGTCGGCATACTGCTCGTCAAAGTGCTCGTGCACCTTGTCGTACACCGGCAGCAGACGCTCGTCGCGGATGCGCTTGTCGTCGGTATCCAGTGCAAAGCGGATGTCCTCGATAGCGAATTCCTTGATCGCCTCGAACATATCCTCAGCCGGATCGTTGGAAACGAACGGGAACTTCGGCTTGCCGATCTCGGCCACGATGGAGTTGATGAACTCCACCACTTCCTGGTTGGCCTTGTGGCCTTCCATGATAGCGTCGAACATGGTGTCGTTGTCGATCTCGTTGGCACCGGCTTCGATCATGGCGACCAGCTCGCTGGTGGAAGCCACGGTCACGTGCATCTCGGATACCTTCTCCTGCTCGGCGGTCGGGTTGATGACGAACTTGCCGTCAACCATGCCCACCACAACGCCGGAGATCGGGCCTGCCCACGGGATATCGGAGATCGCGATCGCAATGGAAGCACCGATCATCGCGGTGGTTTCCGGCTGGCAATCCGGATCGACCGACATCACGGTGCACACGAGCGTCACGTCGTTGCGCATGTCCTTCGGGAACAGCGGACGGATCGGACGGTCGATCACGCGCGAGGTCAGAATCGCTTTTTCAGACGGACGGTTTTCGCGGCGCTGGAACGAGCCCGGGATCTTACCGACCGAATACATCTTCTCCTCATAGTCGACCGACATGGGGAAGAAGTCCACGCCGTCGCGCGGCTTGGCCGACGCGGTGACGTTGCACAGAATGGCGGTATCGCCATAGCGCACCAGGCAGGAGCCGTTGGACAGCTGAGCCATCTTACCGGTTTCCACAACCAGCGGACGGCCCGCCAGCGTGGTGCTGAACGTGCGCTGATTTTCGAATTTCTCGAATCTCATCATGATAATTTACCTCCAAATTTTTTTTATTTTCAAAACCGGAGGGGTCGACGTTTAGCAATAAAACCAACCCCGGAACAGCTCGCTCCGACGCTCGTTTCATCGCTAAAATCGACGGATACCTCCGGATTTTGCCATGGGATAAAAAACAGCATAAGGCAGGCGGAACACTCCGCCTGCCTTACTTTTGCTTTTACTTACGCAGGCCGAGCTTCTTGATGATAGCACGGTAACGCGCGATGTCTTTCTTCTGCAGGTAAGCCAGCAGATTGCGGCGACGGCCGACCATCTTGAGCAGACCACGGTTGGAATGGAAATCCTTCGGATGATCCTTCATGTGCGCGGTCAGATCGTTGATGCGCTTGGTGAGAACAGCGATCTGCACTTCCGGGGAACCGGTGTCGCCCTCGTGAGTCGCATACTCAGCCATGATAGCGGTCTTTTCTTCCTTGAGCATCATAGTCGTTTTCCTCCTTTTAAAATTTATCCTGTAAACACAGCACCGGGAATGAGGAATCCTCCAAGAGGCATACTCCGCGGCCCGTGTAAACGGCAGCTTGCGGCAGACCATGTCCGCCCGACGATAGATTATAGCACAACCTTTTCGGTTTGTAAAGAGGTTTTTAAAATAATTTTATACAATTATATATAAGTGCCATACTTATTTCATAAACTGCTTGATGGCCGCCATCGACTCATCGCTGATGACATGCTCCATTTTGCAGGCATCCTCATCGGCGGTCTCAGGGCTTACGCCGAGCTTGGTCAAAAACGACGTGAGCAGCGTGTGCCGCTCAAAGATCTTGCCGGCGACGTCCTTGCCCTCGTCGGTCAACTGTAATCCGCCGTTGTCGGATACGACCACGTAGCCGCCTTCCTTCAGCAGCCCGATCGCCCGGCTGACACTTGGCTTGGAGTAGCCCAGATAATCCGCCACGTCAATGGCGCGTACCACCGCTCTTTTGCCGGATAACACGTGGATCGCCTCCAGATACATCTCACCCGATTCTTGTAAATGCATAACGTCACCGCCTTTCTGTGTGAGTTTTATTAGTATACCATGTTTAAAGCACATTTGTCAATCTTTTCGTAGCCGCTCTGCCTACACGCCCGGCAACCGTAGGGCGGAGGATATTATCATTCTGTGTAGGGAGCGACCCCCTCGTCGCTCCGACAGCGAAGAATTCGTTTTTTGAAGAAAAGGCGTTCGTCTCGTCCTCCGCAAAACTTTTTTGAAATAATTTCAAAAAACCTATTGACAAATCGAAAAAAGTATGCTAAATTGTAATCGTTACAAACAACAACGAAAGGAGAGCCACCATGGAACAGTTAAAAAACGACCTGCGGCAATGCGGTTTACGTGTCACCGATCAACGGCTGGCGGTATACGATTGGCTGCAGAAAAACCCTGTTCATCCCACGGCAGACGTGATCTGGCAGGCGCTCCTTCCGCGCTACCCGAATCTGTCACTCACCACGGTATACAACACCGTGAATGCGTTGGCAGAGCACGGCCTTATCCGCACCGTCACCATCGATAGGGCGGAACAACGGTTCGACGGCGACGTCGATGATCATGGGCATTTCCATTGTCGCCTTTGCGGCAGGATCACCGATTTTCCCATCGACCCGGAGGACGTCAAGGGGATGCTCCCCAAAGGGTTTATCCCGGAGCAATGCGACGTGTTTGTAAAAGGTCTTTGCGCAGCGTGCGCACACTAAAATCAGAAAAAATTGTGGGTAGTCCCCACCAACTTAAGGAGGAAATTGATTATGAAAAAGTTTGTTTGCTCGGTATGCGGTTACGTCCACGAAGGCGATGCAGCCCCGGAGCAGTGCCCGGTCTGCAAAGTCCCCGGCGAGAAGTTCAACGAGATGTCCGCTGATCGCGTTTGGGCGGCGGAGCACGTTGTCGGCGTAGCTAAGGGTGTCGATCCGTGGATCATCGAACAGCTGCGTGCCAACTTCGAGGGCGAGTGCTCCGAGGTCGGTATGTATCTCGCGATGTCCCGCGTGGCGCACCGTGAGGGCTACCCGGAGATCGGTCTGTATTGGGAAAAGGCCGCGCTGGAAGAGGCCGAGCACGCGGCGAAATTCGCGGAACTGCTGGGCGAGGTCGTGACCGACAGCACCAAGAAAAACCTCGAAATGCGCGTGGATGCCGAGTTCGGCGCAACCGACGGCAAGATGGCGCTGGCCAAGAAGGCGAAGGAGCTGGGGCTGGATGCCATCCACGATACCGTTCACGAAATGGCACGCGACGAAGCGAGACACGGCAAGGCGTTTGAGGGTCTGCTGAAGCGTTATTTCTAATAATAAAATAATCAAAAAGGAGTCATTACTATGGATAAATACGTTTGCCCGTGCGGCTATGAATACGATCCGGCGGTAGGCGATCCGGATAACGGCATCGCTCCCGGCACGGCGTGGGAGGATGTCCCGGCCGATTGGGTTTGCCCGTGGTGCAGCCTCGACAAATCCGTATTCGAAAAACAGTAAAAAACAAAGGGACAGAGTGATCTGTCCCTTTGTTTTTTTATAGGCTTTCAAACACCGTCTGCAGGTCCTCGTGAATGCACAAGGTTGCCAGACGGTCGTATTGGGTTTCCTCGCGGTTGACGATGACCAGCTTTTGCGTGTCGAGGTCCAGATACCGCACGAAATTCGCCGCCGGATACACCTTCAGCGAGGTGCCCAGCACCACGAATACGTCGCAATCCTCCACCAGATGAGTGGCATCGACATGCCGGTAGGGCGTTTCGCCGTATAGCGTTACCTCCGGCCGAATGATTTTGCCGCAATGGGGACAGCGCGGAATTCCCTCGCAGTCGAACACATCATCGGCAGAAAACAAAGCGCCATGCTCCGGGCAGCTGTTTTTATACACCGTTCCATGGTATTCGATCACGTTTTGTGAGCCGGCTTTGGTGTGCAGACCGTCGATATTTTGCGTAATGACGCCCAAACACTTCCCGGCCTTCTCCAAGGCGGAGATGGTGGTATGTACGATATTCGGCTGGTACTGTCGCACGTCAAACGTTTCTTTGTAGAAATCGAAAAACTCCGCCGGATGCTGTTCAAAAAACTCATGGCTGAGCATTTCCTCGGGCGAAAGCGAATAATGATGCTGATTGTATAACCCGTTTGCCGAGCGAAAATCCGGAATGCCCGAAAGCGTTGATACCCCGGCCCCGGTGAAAAACAGGATGCGCCGTCCCTTTTGTATGATGGATTGAAAATCCTGTAGTATATCTGTCATGTCCCATTCCTCCGTAATCATAGTGTAACGGATCATCTCCAAAAAATCAACTGTAAAATCCGGCTTGACGCTTCGGTGGAGAGTACAGAAAACGTCCCCGGCAACCACCGGGGACGCTTTATTTTAGAATAGAGAATCAACCGTAACGTTCAAAATTTTGGCAATTACAAAGATTTCCTTATCGGTGGCAATGCGAATCTGCCCTTCCAATTTGGAATAACTGGTAGGGTTGATATCGCAACCAAGCACCTGCATTCGTGAGATCAGATCTTTCTGCGTAATGCCTTTTTCTTTGCGTAAGCGCTCAATATTCCTACCAACCAAGTTGCCGTTTCCGTATTCAGCCTTTCGTGTTTTCAATCTTGTTCACCTCTGCCAATATTCTTTATGAGAATTATATTGGCAAATCAGCTTGACATAATTCCGTAAAAGAATTATGATAAAATAATTCTAAAAAGGAATTATGAGGTGTGCTTATGCGAGTTGTGGTTGCCGGATGCAGAGATTATGAAAACTACGGAGAGGCAAAGGAATTCATCAGCGCTTGTTTGGCTGAGCTTTAGGCCGAGACACCCGTTATTTTTTTGTCGGGTGGTTGCCGTGGTGCCGATAAGCTGGGGGAGCGATATGCAGAGGAGAATGGCATTCCAACGGAACGCTATTCGGCGGATTGGCAGCGGTACGGTAGAGCGGCCGGTCCTAAGCGGAACGAAGAAATGGCTAAAGCGGCGGATTTGGTTATTTGTTTTTGGGACGGAAACAGCAGAGGAACGGCCTCTTTGATCGCCTGTGCGACGAAGAACGGAAAAACCGTAAGGGTCAAAATGATATAAACGTAAAGACGCGCCTTGACGGAATGTGGGATTTTCAGTATAATGATACCATCACCCAAAAGGAGAATGTGCGGATGGATCTTTGTGTTTACGGTGCATCCAGCAATGCGCTGGACACCTCGTTTTTAGCAGCAGGGGAGGAGCTCGGCCGCAAGATGGCCGCCCGTGGCCACGGCCTGGTATTCGGTGCCGGCGACAAGGGCATGATGGGCGCAGTCGCCCGTGGTGTGCAGGCCGGTGGCAGCCGCATTATCGGCGTCGTACCGAGCTTTTTCAACGTTGACGGCGTTTTGTTTGAGCATTGCACCGAAACGGTTTTCACCGACACCATGCGTCAACGCAAGGAGATCATGGAGCAGCGCTCAGACGGCTTTATTATGACACCCGGTGGCATCGGTACGCTGGACGAATTCTTCGAGATCCTCACGCTCCGTCAGCTGGGGCAGCACCCGAAGCCGCTGGCGATCTACAATATCAACGGATATTTCGATAGTCTGCTGGCCTTTTTGCAAGACAGCGTCAACCAAAAGTTCATGGGGCAGGCAACGCTGGATTTGTTTGGCGTGTTTAGCGATGCCGATTCGCTGCTGGATTATTTAGAAGCCGCCAAACCGGCCTACTTCGAGCTGGAAGAGCTCAAAAATATCAGCAAAACCTGAGCCTTTATGCTCGTGCATGACAACGCACAAGCCTTCTCCTATGAGGAGAAGGTGTCGCCCAGGCGACGGATGAGGTGGCCATCCCAACCGCATCTGTCATTCTGAGCGAAGCGAAGAATCCGTATTCACCAAAACCGCCGTTGGGCGCTGCGCCATAGGGATTAACCGGTTTTGCGAAAATCCTTTTCCCTGCAATCCAGCCGTAATCCTTGAAATACGTCAGTATTCCTACGGCTTACGGCTTTATTGCAAGAAAAAGTCTTAAATCGCAAAACTGCAAAGCATTCAAAAATGTGAGATTTTTGATTCGGAAACAAAGAA
>JAFUPS010000183.1 GCA_017481085.1 Clostridia bacterium
GTCGGCCAGCTCGTCCACCGTCGGATCGAGGCCGGCGGCAAAGGACGACACGACGCTGCGTGCCAAGCGCTCGTTGATTGAGCGGCTGGGGAATTGTACGCGCATTTCGTTGACAGGTTTCATGATTTATACTCCTTTCGTTTCCCAGACCGGTAGCCGGTCAAGTCCGGCCAAGGTCATCATTTTTTCCAAACGCGGTGACAGCCCTCGCAAACGCAAAGTGCCTTCCCGGGCATGCATGCATTTATACCGCCCCATCACCAGTCCCACGCCGGAACTATCCATAAAGCTCACGTCGGAAAAGTCCATGACCAGCGCGGTCGGTTGGGCGCACACGATCTCACGGTCAATGGCTTCTCGCCAACCTCCGGCGGAGTGGTGGTCGATCTCGCCGACGATATACACCGTCAGCGTGCCGTTTTCCAATATGCTTTTGATATTCATATTCTGCCTCCTTAAACAACGATACCCGCTATCCTCCTATAAGGATAGCGGGTACTTAGTAGCATATTGTGTCGGTTACAGTTGTCGGATTTCGCTTATAAGGGGCGAAAACGGCGTGTTTCAGCCGAGCGCGGTCACCGTGCCGGTAAAGATCACGTCGCCGTTATCGGCGGTGGCAGCGTACAAAAACGGACGGTCAAAGCGCAAGGTCAGCTCCGGACGACTGGGCGGCATCGCCGTGCCGTCCACCGCAATTTCGGTATACGCACCGCCGGTGACGCCCTCCTCGTCCCAAATAAGGCGGACACCTTGGCGCAGCGTACTGATCATCAGCGGCAGCGGATCTTCGATCAGGCCGGACAGATCGGGATTGGGTTTGCTAAACAGATCCGCACATCCCAGCGAGCGCAGCGCCACCGTCAGATCCGTCTCGGCCGACAGATCTACCTTCGGCAGATACAGATACAGCTTGACCTGCTGCTCAGCACCGCCAGTCAGCGCCTCTTGCAATGCATCCGCATCGCTGACGAGAGCGGATACGTTAGTCCCCTCGTCCGGCAACACGAAGTTCATAGCCCCCACCGACGTGCCGAGCTGCACGCGTGTGGCGTTTGCGGTCTTCCACACGGTGGCGTTGAGAACCGTGCGCGTCATATAATCGACCGTGCTCCTCTCGCCGGACACCGACGTAAACGTGCCCGGTTGGTCGGTGAAAAACTCATCGTGCCATTGCGCCTTCATGTAGATGGCGTTGAGCAGCTCCAACACCGTTAGATCGTTGCTTTCAAACACCGGAGCAAGCAGGCCGCCGGTGTTATCCGACACCCATTTGGTCATTTGCCCGTTGGCAACCTCGCCAAACTGCGTACGCATAAGCGAGGCGTAGAAATTCTGCTGAACAGCGTCCACAAATTCCTGGCGGTAGGTGACCTTATCGGTCGTCCACAACGAGTTGGCGATGAGCAGCTTGCCGTATTCGTTATCGCGGTACAGCCGCTCGTACTGCTTTTTCGCCTCGGCGGCGGTACCGCCAAGCAGCGCATCCAGCTGAGTGCGCGTAGTACCGGACGTGCCCTCACGCAGCATCATCAGCGCAAAGTACAGACTCATCGGGGAATACGCGGCGTTATCCCCACCGGCGGACAGCACCGCCGCTGCAGAGCGATAGGTGAAATCGGTCGGGATATTCGTATGCAAGGTATAGCTCGGGTTGCCCTCCGGATACGAAGCGGTGAGAACGACCGCTTGGCTGTAATCGTTTTGCGTAGGTTTTGGGGCGGTAGTCGTGGTGGTCGGCGGTGCAGTGCCGGGGCCGTTTTGTGCGGCCGTGCAACCGGCGCACAGCAAAGACAACGCCAACAGAATCGCTATCGGTTTACGCATACGTTATGCCTCCTTTTGAATATCGTAGGGTGTGACGTAGCAGCGAGTGCCTTCCAAACGGCAATCGCCGGACTTCCACAAAACAGTTAGTTGATCGCCCACCGCGTAATCGGCGGCATCGGTGATGGGCACCACCAACTCCGTTACAGCGACGCCGGCATACTCATTGGGAATCTGACCGTTCGGAACAGCAATGAAACAGTTGTCCTCTACGTTGGTGACGGTGACTATCTGCATGTGTATGCAGACCTCATAGCTGCTGTTACCGACCGACGCACCGTCGGTATCCTGGTCGCCGGTCAGCGTGTCGTTATCACCGGCATCTGCAAACGTGGTAGTGGTGGTAGTCGTGGCGCCGGGCTCACCTTCCGGCGGCATGGTATTCACTTGCGGCATCCACCAGCCGGCGTGCCAGCCCACCAGCATCACGACAGCAAGGCACGCCACCAGCGGAATGACCACACGTAGCCAGCGGATTTTGGGAGTAGGTTTGGCGCTAAACAGCGCTTGCATTTGTTGCTCATGCGCCGCAGAAAACTCGTGCGGTGGTGCAGATGATTCTTGCTCTGCGGCCTGCCGCAAAGCGCTTTTGAGGTCTTCGGAAAGTTTCATTCGGCAAAGCCCCTTTCTTTGAGTTGCTTACGGGCCCGTGAAAGACGCTGGCGCACCGTTGCCTCGGAGATCCCCAACAACGTGGCAATCTCACGCGGTGCGTATCCATACACACCTGCCAACAACAGTACATCGCGGTAAAGCGGCGGCAATGCCCGCACAGCGGCGAGCAATGCATCCGCTTCGGCAACGGCCGACGGTCGGTCTTCAACGTCCGGACAAAATGTCGGCAACGGTAGGTTGGCGCGTTCACGGTGACGAAGCCGGTCGATGGCGGCGTTGCGCGCGATCGCCGTCAACAGTGCCCGGCCCTCTTCCCCGGAGCGGATATGTAAACGATGGCGGTTTTCCGCCAAGCGAACGAAGGTATCGTGCACCGCGTCCTCTGCTTCCTCCGGCTGATGCAAGATCGCATACGCAACAGTATACAACCGTTGGCAATGCTCGCGGTACAGCTCTTCCAGCAACACCATTTACACTCCCCTCCCTTCACTAAAAGAAACGAATGAAACCGGTATTTGTGACAAGGTTTATGAAAACATCCCCTTGGGAAATGCCAAGGGGATGTACCATTACAGATTCAAATAGCCGAGGCGCTTGCGAGCTTTGGAGAGCGTGCGGGCTGCAACGTACTGGGCGTGACCGGCGCTTTCCTTCATCATGGCTTCGAGCTGCGCCTTGTCCCCCATCAGCTCGGTGAGCTTGGCTTGGATAGGCGCAAGCGTTTCGGCGACCGATTCGCCCACAGCCAGTTTGAAATCGCCGTAGCCGCGGCCGGAGAACTCCTGCTCGATATCGGCAAGCGATTTGCCGGTCACCGCGCTGTAAATTTCCATGAGGTTATTGATACCGTCCTTGCCTTCGGCGTAGCGCACGCAGGCTTCGCTGTCGGTCACAGCACGCTTAAACTTGCGGATAACGGTATCCTTATCGTCCAGCATGGAGATAAAGGAATTCTGATTTTCGTCCGACTTAGACATTTTCTTGGTCGGCTCTTGCAGCGAACGCACACGAGCACCGGTTTTCATAATATACGGATCCGGCATCACAAAGGTGTTGCCATAGGTGTTGTTAAACCGCGTGGCGAGGTCGCGGGCCAGCTCGCAATGCTGCTTCTGGTCGGCACCCACCGGCACGTATTCCGGCTGATACAGCAGGATATCCGCCGCCATCAGCGTGGGATAGGCAAACAGACCGAGGTTGATGTTATCGGCATGCTTGGCAGATTTATCCTTAAACTGCGTCATGCGGGACAGCTCGCCAAACTGCGTGTTACACGCGAGCAACCACGCCAGCTCGGTATGTGCCGGCACCTGCGATTGCACAAACACCAGGCTCTTTTCCGGGTCAAGGCCGATGGCCAGCAGCAACGCAAAGGTCTGATAGATCTGCTGGCGCAGCTTGGCCGGCTCCTGACGTACGGTGATGGCGTGCAGATCCGCAACGGCAAAGAAGCAATCCAGCTCATCCTGCAGGTCTACCCAGTTACGCAACGCACCGAGATAATTGCCCAGCGTGGGGATGCCGGACGGTTGGATCATACTGAGAGCGCGCTTTTTGCGCTCGTTCATAACGGTTTCGGACATAACGAAAACTTCCTTTCGGGAAAATTATTTCAGATATTCATGGGCGAATTTCCCCAGAATCTGCATACCGCGGATCATGGCCTCGTCGGTTGGGGTGGAGAAATTCAAGCGGAACGACCGGCAAGGCACCGATTGATCGGTGAGAAACGCCGTGCCGGGAACGAAGGCGACCTTGTGTTCCTTGACCGCCTCGGTGCAAAAACGCGGCATATCCGCACCCTCCGGCAACGTAGCCCACAAAAACAAGCCGCCCTCTATCGGCAGATAGGTGATGCCGGTCGGGACAAGATGCTCGTCACACAGGCGCATCATCAGCTCCGCTTTTTTGCGGTAGATGGCACGAAGGGAGTCGAGATGCTGCTCAAAGCCCTCCTGCATAAACTCGTAGGTGACCATCTGCGCCCACATATTGGTGTGGACGTCCTCGCCCTGCTTGGCAACGGTCATTTTGCGAATGACCGGCTCCGGTCCAACGGCGTAGGCAACGCGCATGCCGGGCGACAGTACCTTGGAAAAGCTGCCGGCGTAGATGACGATACCGTCGGTATCCAGCGTTTTGATGGCCGGGATATCCTCGCCGGCAAAGCGAAGGTCGCCGTAGGGGTTATCCTCCACGATGAGCACGCCATATTGCTTGGCAAGTGCGTACACGCCCTGCCGTTTTTCCCACGACATCGTAACGCCGGTCGGATTCTGGAAGTTTGGAATGGTGTAGATCAGCTTGGCGTTGGGGTTAGCTTTGAGTGCCTCCTCCAGCGCCTCCAGGTCCATGCCGTCCGGTCGGATAGGCACGCCCACCAGCTTAGCACCGATGGAACGGAAGGAGTTAAGCGAGCCGATAAAGCTAGGGTCTTCCGTAATGATGACGTCGCCGGCGTTGCACAGGCTTTTGGCGGCCAGCTCCATCACCTGTTGTGCGCCGGTAGTGATAATCAGCGAGTCGGCCTCGCTGCCGATGCGGTGCTTCTCTTTCAAATAGCGGCACAAATGCTCACGCAGCGGCTGGTAACCCTCGGTGGCACCGTATTGCAGTGCAGTGATGGGTCGCTCACTCAAAATGCGAGCGGAGATCTCCGCAATGCGCGATACCGGAAATGCCTCCGGCGCCGGGTTTCCTGCCGAAAACGGCACCACCGCCGGATCGCTGGAATATTTTAAAATTTCACGAATAGCGGATGGACTGATGTTGCTCATCGCATCGGAAAAACGGTAGTCCATAAATGGGGGTCCTTTCAATCGCTGATCTTTTGCAAAAATGCCGTAAAGTACGGCGGCAGCTCGCTGGTAAACTCCATATACTCGCCGGTTTGCGGATGCACGAAGCCGACCGTGCGGGCATGCAGACATTGCCCCTCCAGCCCCGGGATCGGCTTGCTACTGCCGTATACCGTGTCGCCGGCGACCGGATGACCGAGCGCCGCCATGTGCACGCGTATCTGATGGGTACGACCGGTCTCTAACTTCACGCGGACGTGATCGTAACCGTTCAGCCGTTCAAGCACCTCATAGTGCGAGACGGCGTTGCGTGAATTTTTGGCGGTGACCGCCATCCTTTTGCGGTCGGTCGGATGACGGCCGATGGGTTTATCCACTGTACCGCTTTGCTCACGCAGGTGGCCGACCACCACCGTTTCGTAAACACGGGTAAAGCTGTGTTCTTTGATTTGGGCGGCTAACCCTTGATGTGCTTTGTCGTTTTTAGCCACCATCAGCAAGCCGCTGGTATCCTTATCAATGCGATGGACGATACCCGGGCGTGTCACGCCGCCAATGCCGGACAAGCTGTCGCCGCAATGCGCCAACAGCGCATTGACCAGCGTACCGTCTGCGTGACCGGCTGCCGGATGCACGACCATGCCCTTGGGTTTATTGACCACCAACAGGTCGGCGTCCTCATACACGATATCCAGCGGAATAGCCTGCGGTACCACGTCATCAGGCACAGCATCCGGCACGATGACGGTGATCTCGTCATCCGGCTTTAAATGGGCGTTTTTAGTCAGCGGTTTCCCGTTGACCGTTATCAGTCCCTGCTCCATCCATTTCTGTACAGTCGAACGCGTCACGTCCATCTGCAGGGCTATCACCTTGTCCGGGCGCTGTCCCATCTGCTCGCATGACCAGCGCAGTATCGTTTTTTCCATAGGACTCCTCCGTTGGATGCTTGCCGTCGAAAAACAGCAGATAAACGATGCCGGCAATCGCACCGCCGGTCACACAGATATCCGCGAAATTGAAGATCGGGAAATCAATGAGGCGGAAATACAGAAAATCCACCACGTAACCGCTGACCGTGCGGTCGATCAGGTTGCCGATACCGCCGGCAATGATCAGCACACAAGCGGCCGTGACCAATGCATGACGCGGTAGCTTGCCGCTATACAGCAGAGCAGCGATGATCGCCACCAACGCGATGGTAGCGATCACAAACAGCCATTGATGGTTTTGCAGCATACCAAAGGCGGCGCCGCGGTTTTCAGTATAGCGGAGTTCAAATACCTCCGGCCAGACCGGGATGACGGTACCGTTTGCCAGCGCACCGACCGCCCACCATTTGGTTAGCTGATCGATTGCCACCAGCACCGCTACCGCCACGAGTGTTATGACCACGTACATGGTACCATCTCCTTGCAAAAAGCGCCGCGCCGTAACCGGTGCGACGCTTTCAGTTCTCTCTTACGGCTTCTTGCGACCGAACAAACCTCTCTTCGGTTCATCAAGCGGCTCATAGTCTTCACCGAACTGCAGTTTCGGGAATCGCGAGGATTTCGGGTCGTCCTCCGTCTCCTCCGGCTCGATCTCCTGCGACACCGCCACGACGACCGGTTCCTCAGCCGAATCTTCCTCCGGCTGTTCTTCGGCGGTCGGCTCGGCCGGAGCTTCCTCGGCCGGAGCTTCCGGCTCGGTCGGCTCCTCCGGCTCGGTCGGCTCAGTCGGCATATCACCGGCCGCATCGTCGGCATCCTCCACATCGGCAGGAGCCTCCTCCGGCGGCGTTTCGGGCAACAGGTCGATCTGCTTCAGGTGCTCACGGTACAGTTCAAGCAACATGGCCTTGAAATCTGAGACCTTCTGCTTGACCTCCTGCAGCATTTTTTCTTCTTCCTTGATTTCGCGCAGGGCGGTCTCCTGCACCTTTTCCGCTTTGATGGCGGCATCACGCAGGATCAGCTCCGCCTTCTGGTTGGCTTCGCGAATGATGGTGCGACCGGCCTGCTGAGCACTCAGCAACGCTTCGCTGATGCTTTCCTCGTTCTGGCGATATTCCACCAGCTTATTGGCAAGCAGCTCCATTTTACCGGCCATGGTTGCCTTTTCCTGCTCCAGCGCACGCTTTTCTTTCATCAGCCATTCGACCAGCTCTACACAGCCGTCGACAAAATCGTCCACTTCGTCGGCGCTGTATTTGTTACGGCCGGCCTGCGTGAACGTAATATTGCGGATATCATCCAAAGAATACATGGGTGGTTTCCTCCTTAAATGTATTGTTGTGCTCTCAAAATCAGCCGCCCCTTGCGCGTGAGTGCATCCAGCTCGGTAATACGGAATTTACCGCAACCGCGGACAGACAGCGTATCGCCGGCACGGACGGTCGCACTGACCGATTCACACGGCAAAAACCGCAAGGTCACTCTACCGGCGGTAATCGCCTCGGCGGCATCGCCACGGGACATGCGGCACAAAGCCGCCACCACGCAATCCAAACGTGCGGAGGCCACGGTATCGCTCATATCGCGGAAACGGTGTGCCAGTGGCAACTCACCATCGTAATCAGGGATCAGGCGCACGCCTTCCCCGCCGACGCAGGTGATCTCGCTAAGCAAAAACGGCAGAATGTCGGTATGTATAAACGCCACCGTCAGCCCTGCGCCGCACAGAATATCGCCAACCGATGAGCGCTTGACGCCTGCCGACATCAGCGTACCGAGAAAATCCCGGTGTGTCAGCTGTTTTTCCGTGCGGTAAGCAAATCCCAGTGCCGTCACCGGTGCCCATGATGGCTCCGGCAGGTCTCCAATGGGAAATACACCCAGCACTGTGCGCTCGGCATCGTCATAGCCGCCATAAAAGCACAAGCGGTCACGATAGGGCGACAGCCAGCTTTCACACAGGGCGCGTTCGCGCTGGTCTAAAAAACCCACAAAGCGCGGCGTGCCGGTCTTATCGGACAACCGCTCCGCATCCAATACCCGGGCGCGGAGCAAATTGTCATCAGCCTCAATAGTAGAAGCCATTGTTCTCCAGTTCGTCGAGCAGATCGCCCATCACACCCACGTTATACGGCGTGATGATGAAGGTGCAGTTCGCCACCTTCTTGATGAGACCGTTGTTGGCAAACGCCACACCGCTCAAAAAGTCCAGAATACGGCGCGAAGCATCCTTGTTGGCCGATTCCAGGTTGAGCACGACCGTGCGCTTGTGATTGAGATGCTCGGCAATGCCCACCGCATCGTCATAACGCTCCGGCTTGACCAACACGACCTGAAGCTGTGCCGTCGCGTTGATGTTCAGAATCTTGTTGCCGCGCTTCAGCTCTTCCTTCGTCTGACCGACCGGGCTGACCTCTAACGGATCGGCCTCCGTCATCTCAACATCTTCGGTTTCAACATCGTCCGACGCTTCCGAACCATTGAAAAAGCCTGCTACTTTCTCCCAAAATGCCATGTTATATGTCCTCCCTTATTAAAATAATTCACATTGATTTTCTCGGGCGGTGGCCAAACAGCGCAGTTCCCACCCGGACCATGGTACTTCCCTCAAGAATGGCCTCCGTAAAATCGGACGACATTCCCATAGATAGGGTATTCATATCTATATTATCTAACTTTTTGGCGCGCATGTCAAGAAACATCTGATACATTTCCGAAAAAACCTTGCGCCGAGCGGTTTCGGTATCCAAAATCGGCGGAATACACATCAAACCGTCCACGTGAATATGCGGCAACTCAGCCATTTGCGCCAACAGTTCGGCAACCTCGGCTTTGGGAAGCCCCGTCTTGCTCTGTTCCTCCCCGATGTTCAGCTCCACCAGGACGTGAGACGTGATACCGGCGGCAACCGATGCCTTGGAAATGGCGGTGGCCAACCGCAGGCTATCTACCGACTGGATGGTATTCACCTGCCCGACGATCTGCTTGACTTTATTGGTCTGCAAATGACCGATCAGGTCGAGCTTCACACCGTCGAGCTGCAGCTCAGGCTTCTTACGCAACAGCTCCTGCACGTAGTTTTCACCGATATGCGTGAGTCCGGCGGCAAGTGCTGCGTTGACGCGCTCCGGCTCCACCGTTTTGGTCACACCCACCAGCGTGACCTCTTCCCGGGAGCGACCGGCTTTGGCACAGGCATCGCATATCGCCTGCTCCACCCAACAGACATTATCGGCGATATCGTTATGCAACCACTTTTCCGTCATACAATTTCTTCCCCTCTATCACCATATCGTCATACAGCTTGAGATAGGTGCGGTCATCGCCTGCCTCCGGCTTAACGTTGGCATCGCAAATAGAGAACCGGCCGGTCTCGTCATAATACAGCACACGGATATAACGGAAGGAAAGCACGTTGCCCACGCGTACGTATACACCGGATTCGTTATCACCGGCAAAATGCAACGCACGGTCCGGCACGTACAGACCGGTGTATTCTTTGAGCAGAATGCGTACTTCCTCGCATCGAACCGAGGACAACGCCTCGGACATATACGAGCATTCCAGCAACGCCATGGCTTTGCCGGAACTGACGTCGGTATTGATTCTTTTAACGGTGACCGGCACCGTTTCGTCGGTCACAAACGGTAAGCGGATATCCAGTGCCTGACCCTCGCTGATAAGGGACAGCTTTTCCTGCGGCACAACGCACGCTAAATACCACACGTAGTCTCCCACGACCTTGCCGATACTGGCGGCAGAAGGCGTTGGCTCGGCGGCAAGTGCCGCTTCTACCTGCGAAACCGAAAGATCGCTCACGCTACCGTAAGCGAACATGCCTTCATAGCCATCGGCATCGGCCACGAAGTAACCGGCCGCCGGAGAGGTGATCGTCCGCGAGCTTTGTTCCAGCTGGCTTGACAGCTCCGACCGTCTGGCGCGCAACGTGCCCAGGCGTTCGGAAAAGTCGGTAACCGTACCAACCACGATCTGCTTGCGGTTAAGTAGCTGCTGCAGCGTTTTGCGATGGGCAGCAGCCTCAGTCAATTCGCCGGCACGCACACTGTCTAAAATGTTGTGCTGGGTGAGCTTGATCTGCTTATTGATCGACTCAAGATCGGATTTGCCGGTGCCGCTTTGCAACTGCAACGATTGCAGTGAGCTGATCTCCACATCGATCTCACCGATCTGCTTTTGCATCAGCGCGATCTGCTCGGAGGAATAGACCTTGGCGATAGTGCCGCCCTTGGCGACACGGTCACCGTTGGTGATCTCGTAATATACGTAACCGGAAACCGATTCGTCCACCAGCTTTTCATCGCGGATGGCAATGCCCTGCACGTCCAGCGTTTCGTACACCGTGTGCGATTCCACCGTTTCCAGCTCTACCGAGGTATACAGCATCAGATAGGCCTGGTAGCCGACGTAGGCCAGAATAAACACCGGCAGTACGATCGACAAGATCTTTTTTATGATGGGATGCACGGATCGGTCTCCTCCTTTCAAATCAGTTGCAGTGCCGCCACCGCCAGTTCATCGGCAGTGGCATAATCGTCCACGTACAGAACATGGGAATCCA
>JAFUPS010000184.1 GCA_017481085.1 Clostridia bacterium
CTGTGCGGTACCATTCAAAATCTCATCGGTGACCGCGCGGTAGCCACCTGCCACACCACGCCGGATGCCTACGAGCTGCAGGAGCTGTTTGCCGCCATGGTCGCGGAGCATTGCGATTACGCGGTGATGGAGGTCTCCTCCCATGCGCTGGACCAGCACCGCGTGGCGGCTGTGCCGTTTGTGGCCGGCGTGTTCACCAACCTCACGCAAGACCACTTGGACTACCACAAAACCATGGAAAACTACTGCGATGCCAAGCGTCGCTTGTTTGAACACAGCGCGGTGGCGGTAGTGCAAGCTAACGATCCGTGGACAAAGCGTATCACCGCCGGGCTGACCTGCCCTATCCTCACCTTCTCCAACGGCGAGGGCGGCACGTATACGGCGGATGATGTGGAATACCTGCCGGACGGCGTCGCTTTCACCGTAAACGGTCCGAGCGTCAGCGGTCGCGTCAAGCTCGCCATCCCCGGTGAATTCTCGGTGTGCAACGCCATGGGCGCCATCGTGACGGCGCTCGCTATCGGCCTGCCGTTTGATACCGTCTGTGCGGCTGTCGGGGCGATGACCGGCGTCAAAGGTCGTGCGGAGATCGTTCCCACCGGACGCGATTTCACCGTCGTGATCGACTATGCCCACACGCCGGATGGCTTGGAAAAGATCTGCCAGGCATTGCATCATGGGCTGAAGGGTCGGCTTGTCACGCTGTTTGGCTGTGGCGATGACCGCGACCGCACCAAACGCCCCAAGATGGGCGCCGCGGCGGCGGCACTGTCGGATTTCCTCATCGTCAGCTCGGACAATCCGCGCTCGGAGGAGCCGGAAGCGATCATCGAGGAGATCCTGCCCGGCATTCCGGACGATACCCCTTACGTCGTCATTCCGGACCGCGCCGAAGCGGTGCGCTGGGCAATTGAAAATGCACAGCCGGGCGATACCATTCTGCTCGCCGGCAAAGGACACGAAACCTACCAGATCATCAAAACCGGCAGCATTCATCTGGACGAACGCGAGATCATCCAAGAGGTGCTGCAAGGAAAGAAGGATTGAACATGAATTATACCCAACCGATCGTCTTGCTAGTCGCCGCAGCTATCAGCTTTGCGGTGGCGGCCATTCTCGGTCGCAAGGTCATCCCCCTGTTGCATAAGCTGAAATTCGGGCAGACGATCTTGGACATCGGTCCGTCGTGGCATAAGCAAAAGCAAGGCACACCCACCATGGGTGGCGTGCTGTTTATCGCCGGTATGGGTGCGGCCTTGCTCATCATGCTGGTATTTTGCGGCACGGTGCTGAAACTGAACATCTTTGCCGAGCCGGTCGCCACGCAGGTGAGGCTGTGGGCCGGCCTACTGCTGACTCTCGGTTGCGGCGCGATTGGGTTTATTGATGACAATATCAAAATTCGCAAAAAACGCAACCTTGGTTTGACCGATAAGCAAAAGCTGTTTTTACAGCTGGTGCTGTCGCTTGGCTACGGTCTGCTGCTGTTCTTCGGCGGCGAGGGCGCGCGCACCTTTGCGGTACCGTTTGCGGGCGACGTCGATTTCGGCTTCTGGGTTGTACCGCTGGCTATGCTGGTGATTATCGGTGCATCCAACGCCACCAACCTGACCGACGGTGTGGACGGTCTGTGCGCCACCAACACGGTGTTTGCCGCCGCCGCATTTCTGGCGGTTTCCGGGCTGGAGGGTACCTTCTACCAAAGCCTTTACACCGCGGCGCTGATCGGCGGCCTGATGGGCTTCTTGCTGTATAATCTCCACCCTGCCAAGGTGTTTATGGGCGATACCGGCTCGCTGTTTATTGGCGGTGCGCTGTGCGCCGTCGCGTTCGGTATCGGGCATCCGTTGCTGCTCATTCCCTTTGGCGTGGTGTACATCATGGAAACGCTGTCGGTCATTTTGCAGGTCGGCTATTTCAAGCTCACCCACGGCAAGCGTCTGTTCCGCATGTCCCCCATCCACCATCATTTCGAGATGGGCGGCTGGAGCGAAAACCGCATCGTGCTGACCTTCTCCGGCATCAC
>JAFUPS010000003.1 GCA_017481085.1 Clostridia bacterium
CTAGGCTATGCGCTGGCCAGCCGCGAGACCGACATCACGCTGGCGGATATCGCCGCCCTGTGCGACGTGTTTTACATCGGTGGCACCAAGCTTGGCGCCTTGTGTGGCGAAGCGGTGGTATTTCCGCAAGGCGCACCGGCGCACTTCCCCACCGTGATCAAACAGCACGGCGCGCTGTTGGCCAAAGGGCGGTTGACCGGCGTGCAATTCGATGCCCTGTTTACCGACGGTCTCTATCTCTCCATCGGCCGTCACGCCATCGACATGGCCGAGCAGCTCAAAACGGTGTTGGATGAAAAAGGCGTGCCGTTTTTCCTTCGCTCTCCCACCAACCAGCAATTCGTAGTGTTGCCAAACGAGCAACTGGCGGCCCTCCGCGACCGACTGGCCTACAGCTTTTGGGAAAAGGCGGACGACAACCATACCGTCATCCGACTGGCCACCGGCTGGGCAACCACCACAACAGACATTGATGCTTTGCGAGAATTGTTATAATAAAACAGCCGGTAAGGGCGCTACGCTGGACCGGCTGTTTTGTTATTATTTGAATTTCACGTAATAGTAAGTGAAATTACCGGCGTGTCGATGCCACACCGTGTACTGAACACGCACACCGGCAGCTTTGGCGGCGGCATCCACTGCCGAAATAAAGTCGTTGCCGTCAAGCTCTTTCTGCAACACCATGATATGCTGCTCCGTGCGGCCGTTGCGGTATGCCTGCACGACGCTCTTGCTTGCCTCGGCAAGGCTGGAGAACGTCTTTTTATACCCGTGCGCCGAGCCGTCTGCCGCAAAATTGTAATAGTACGCCGAGCTGCTCGTCGCTGCATACGGACGGCGGTTTAAATAGTCTTCCCAGCTATAGGTAGATACGCGGTCCATACCGGCGTTAAACAGATAATAGCAGGGGATGTTATCCTGCACCGACATCGCTCCGTCGCAATGCGTGGCGTCGACAATATACCATTTTCCATCCAGACAGATCGAATTGGTCACATGCCCGGGCATGTACTGGCGGTCGACCTCGAAACCGGCGATGCTCGCCAGCAAGTAAAATCCGTCGGTGTATCCCTGGCAGTTGGCCGAGCCGTCAATCAGCGCGCCGTAGGCGGTCAGCGGACGGTTGATGTGTGTCAAACTGTTAACATCCGTACTCGCCGTGAGATATACTACGTTGTCGCACAGCCAATCCACCAGCGCCAGCTCCAGTTCCAGCTGGGAGTTGGTCTGTGTCTTGGCAGTATTAACGATCTGCCGCGCTTTATCCAACAGCTGTTTTTCGCCGCTGGACAGCGACGAAGTATTGCCGCTGCGGTGCGCTCTCACCACACGGTCTCCGGGATAATCGGTCACCGTCAGCGTATACTCCACCCCGCCGGACACCTTTTTGGTGGTGTAGCTGGTAAAATACGTTGCCAGCATACGGCACATTTCGCCGTCCTCCAACTCCTTCGTGTTGCCGGTATAGACGAAAGTCATGACGTTTTTGCCGGCGCGTTGCTCTGCCTGCAGATATTGGCTGAGAGACACCCGATCTCCGAAAACGTTGTTCTTTGCCGCCGTGGTGGCGGTCGTGACCAGCGTCGTCGTGGTAGTGGTCGTACCCATCTGCGACGACGTGGTGTTGACCGTGGTCGAGCTGCCGGTGACCGTCGTCGTGCTCACCGTCGTAGTCGTGGTGGTCGTATAAACGGTAGACGGCGTACCGGAGGTCACCGGATCGCTGCTGCAGCTGTCGATCATAGCAAACAGCAGGATCGACACCAGCGGAATGAGTATCCACGAACAGCAACCGCCGCGCTTTTTCTCTGACATATCGTTCCTCGCTTTCCGCAAAAAAGCGTATATTCTGGGGATATTATAACGAAACCCATGGGGAATTGCAACGGTTTTACAAATTTTTCCGATTTTTTTGAAATCTCCCCTTTTCTACGTACGAAAAATATGATATACTACCATTTGTATGGACTTTTTGGGCGAAGGAAGGTTCGAAACATGAAAAAGATCGGGTTTGATAATGCAAAATATCTCTCCATGCAATCGGAGCAGATCCGCGCACGCATTGAGCAGTTTGGCGGCAAGCTGGATTTGGAATTCGGCGGCAAGCTGTTTGACGATTATCATGCGTCACGCGTGTTGCCGGGCTTTGCACCGGACAGCAAGATCCGCATGCTGCAGCAGTTGAAGGACGAAGTGGAGCTTGTCATCTCCATCAACGCCGCCGATATTGAAAAGAACAAGATGCGCGGCGATCTCGGCATCCCCTACGATGAGGACGTCCTTCGCCTGATCGACACCTTCCGCGAGTTGGACCTGTACGTCGGTAGTGTGGTGCTCACGCGATACGACGGACAGGCCGCCGCCGACGCTTTCCTCAAACGCCTGACCTCGCTCGGTATTCGCTGCTACCGCCACTACCCGATCGTGGGGTATCCTTCGGATATCCAGCACATCGTCAGCGACGAGGGGCTTGGCAAAAACGATTATATCGAGACCAGCCGTTCGCTCGTAGTGGTGACCGCCCCCGGCCCGGGCAGCGGTAAAATGGCCACCTGCCTATCACAGCTTTACCACGATTACAAGCGCGGCGTGCAAGCCGGTTATGCCAAATTCGAGACCTTCCCCATCTGGAACCTACCGCTCAAGCACCCGGTCAATCTTGCCTATGAGGCGGCAACCGCCGACCTCAACGACGTCAACATGATCGACCCCTTCCACCTGGAGGCGTACGGTCGTGTGGTGGTCAACTACAACCGCGACGTGGAGATCTTCCCGGTGCTCAACACCATGTTCGAGCGCATCCTGGGCAAATCGCCATACAAATCCCCCACCGATATGGGTGTCAATATGGCCGGTAACTGCATCATCGACGATGCCGTGTGCCGCGAGGCTTCGCGCATGGAGATCCTGCGCCGCTATTATACCGCCTGCGGCAACCGACTGCGCGGCAAGGGTGACGATACCGAGATCGACAAGCTCAAGCTACTGATGAACCAAGCGGACGTACAACCGGAAATGTGCCCGGCGGTATCGGCAGCGCGGCTGAAGGCTGAAACCACCGGTAAACCGGCCGGTGCTATGATGCTGCCGGACGGTCGCGTGGTGACCGGCAAGACCTCCAGCACACTGGGCGCAGCGGCGGCGTTGATTCTCAATGCGCTCAAAGCCCTCGCTGGCATCGACGATGCGCTCGACTTGATCTCCGCCCACGTACTGGAGCCGATCTGCGGGTTGAAGACCGGCTATCTGGGGCATCGCAACCCCCGCCTACACACCGACGAGGTACTGCTGGCGCTCACTATTTCCGCACTCACCAACCCGGTAGCCGCCACCGCCAAGGAGCAGCTGGCTAACCTGCGCGGAAGCGATGCCCATTTCTCCGTTGTCATCAGCGAGGAGGACGAGCGCCTGCTCCACCGTCTGGGTGTCAACGTGAGCTGCGAGCCGCAATACGAGACCAAGCGGCTATATCACAAATAAAGGAATTTGTCATGAAAAAAATCCGTGTCAGCTGTGAGCTGACCTACCTCGCGGCAAACGTGATGCTTTCTCTGGCGGTCGCCATGATGACCGCCGCCGATTTCGGCATTTCCATGATTGCCGCACCGGCCTATATGTTGCATCTGTTTTCACAGGGGTGGTCGACCTTCTCGCTCACCTTCGGGCAGGCAGAATATGTGGTACAAGGGCTGCTGTTTGTGCTGTTTTGCCTTTTGATGCGCCGGTTTAATCCGCTGTATCTGGTATCGTTTGGTACCGGGTTACTGTACGGCGGCATCCTCGATCTGTGGCGACTGATTCCCTGCTTTGCCGCCGGTACCTCTCTTTCCATCCCGGTGCGCATCGTATTTTTCATTATCGGAGAGTTCATTACTGCGCTGGCGATCGCCCTCATCTTCAAAACCTATATCTATGCGCAGATCTACGATTTCTTCGTCAAAGGTGTGGTGGAGAAGTATCGCCTGCCGCAAACTAAATTTAAGGTGGCGTACGACGTAGCATTTTTGCTGATCGCGCTGGTGATGTCGTGGGCGATGTTCGGCACGTTGCTTGGGCACGGCATTGGCATTGGCACACTGGTCATCACGGCCGTGAACGGCGTGCTCATCGGCAGCGCCGGCAAGCTGCTCGACCGCTTCTTTGTGTTTGAGCCCACCTTCCCAAAAATCGCGGAAAAATTTACTTAACAAATCACCCCAAGCGTAAGCTTGGGGCCGTGACCGGTAGGGCGCGACGCCCTCGTCGCTCCGCGCGTTGGCTCTTCCATCGGAGCCAATGCCTTTGATTATATAAAATCACCCCCGACAAATGATGCTGATTTGTCGGGGGTGGTTTTTTGTTAATCTAATAGCTCGGCGATGGCAGGAAATGGGGACAAGCTACGCCGTAAAATGCCGTGTACGTGCGCAATCGCCACGCCGTAGTTGGTCATCGGCACCGCCGCGCTGACGGCTGTTTTGGCACGGTAACGCATCTCACGCTCGTTTAGCATACAGCCGCCGCAATGCACAACCAGAGCATATCTC